>NZ_JAUMTJ010000018.1:0-10000 GCF_032654765.1 Bradyrhizobium sp. 33ap4
GACAAAGCTCGCACCAAACTGGGGCGCGCCTATCCAGGCATACCCAAAGAGTCAAAATCACTGTGACGAGCTACTAGTCGGCGCGCGCCGCTCCAGGAGTGTCCAGCTGGCGCTGCATGAACACGAGATCGAGCCAGCGGCCGAATTTGCGTCCGACCTCCGGCATCCGGGCGACCTCGACAAAGCCGGCCCGCGCGTGCAGCCGCAGCGAGGCGAGATTGCCGCCGTCGATGCCGGCGATCATGACGTGCTTGCCGAGCGCGGTGGCCGCGGCGATCAGCTCGTCGACGATGATCCGGCCGAGGCCGCGGCCGCGATGATCGGCATGGATATAGACGCTGTGCTCGACGCTGTAGCGGTAGCCCGGGAAGGCCCGGAAGTCGCCGAATGTGCCGTAGCCGAGCACCGTCGTCCCCTCGACGGCCACCAGCACGGGATAGCCCAGAGCCAGCCGCGCCGTCATCCAGGCCAGCCGCTCGGCCTCGGAATCCTGCTTCTCCGTCCAGATCGCATTCGAGTTGGCGACCGCCTCGTTGAAGATCGCGGTAATCGCAGGGATGTCCTGCTCTGTGGCGGGGCGGATAATCATCGGTGGTTCCTTGACGGGCCTCTTGAACGGATCCCCATCGTCTATTATATAAGACGATATGTCAATTATAGAGGACAAGGCCGATGAGGCTCTCGGGCGGCGGGTTCGCGCCGAACGGGAGGGCCGCGGCTGGTCGCTGGCGGACCTCGCCGGGCGGGCGGGCGTGTCCAAGGCCATGCTCAGCAAGATCGAGCGGGCGGAGGCAAGCCCGACGGCGGCGACGCTGTCGCGGATCGCCACGGCCTATGGCCTGACCATGGCCGCGCTGTTCGAGGTTGCCTCACGAAATTCCCGCCTGCAGCGGGCCAAGGATCAGCCGGTGTGGCGAGATCCGAAGGCGGCCTATCTGCGGCGGCAAGTGTTCCTGCATCCGGCCAATCCGCTGGAGCTGGTGGAGATCGAGCTGCCTGCGAGGCAGGAAGCCGGCTTCCCCGCCAGCGCCTACCACCTGGTCCGCCAGGTGGTGTGGGTGATCAGCGGCCGCCTCACTTTGATGGAAGGGGCGGAGCGCCACGAGCTCGCTGCGGGCGATCGCGTCGAGCTCGGTCCGCCGTCGGACATCGTCTTCCGTAACGAAACGGCTCAGCCCTGCCGCTACCTTGTCGCCATCGTGCGGCGCTGAGCTTCATCGGGTGAAATCGCAGATTGTGGCTCTTCCGTTTTGGAACCAAGTGCCCACATCTGCGGCAAGCCTGAAAAATGATGGCGACGACCAGAGGCTGGTTGAGGAACGTCAACGCGGCCCGCGGAAACCCAATGAAGATGCCGGAACCATGCCTGAATGGGTGGTGACGGCAGGCCGAGGGAAAACGAATGAACATTGAGAAGTACACCGAGCGCGCGCGCGGATTCATCCAGTCTGCCCAGTCGCTCGCAATGCGCGACGGTCACCAGCAGTTCTCGCCGTTGCACCTGTTGAAGGTGCTGCTGGACGACAATGAAGGGCTCGCCGGCGGTCTGATCGACCGTGCGGGCGGCAATTCCAGAGCAATCCTGAAAGCGACCGAAGAGGCGCTGAACAAGCTGCCGAAGGTCTCGGGCAATGGTGCCGGGCAGGTCTACCTGTCGCCGGAGCTGGCGCGTGCCTTCGATGCGGCGGAAAAGGCCGCCGACAAGGCCGGCGACAGTTTTGTCACCGTCGAGCGGCTGCTGCTCGGGCTCACGCTCGAGAAGGGCAGCGAGGCGGCCTCGATCCTGAGCAAGGGCGGCGTCACGGCGCAGAACCTGAACGCGGCGATCGAAGCGCTGCGCAAGGGCCGCACCGCCGACAGTGCGACCGCCGAGAACGCTTACGACGCGCTGAAGAAATATGCCCGCGACCTGACCCAGGCTGCGCGCGACGGCAAGCTCGACCCGGTGATCGGCCGCGACGAGGAGATCCGCCGCACGATTCAAGTTCTGTCGCGGCGGACCAAGAACAATCCCGTCCTGATCGGTGAACCCGGCGTCGGCAAGACCGCCATTGTCGAGGGCCTGGCGCTGCGCATCCTCAATGGCGACGTGCCGGAGAGCTTGAAGGACAAGAAGCTGCTGTCGCTCGACATGGGCGCCTTGATCGCCGGCGCGAAATATCGCGGCGAGTTCGAGGAGCGGCTGAAATCGGTTCTGCAGGAGGTCTCGTCGGCCGAGGGCGGCATCATCCTGTTCATCGACGAGATGCACACCCTGATCGGCGCCGGCAAGACCGACGGCGCAATGGACGCGTCCAACCTCCTGAAGCCTGCGCTCGCGCGTGGTGAGTTGCACTGTATCGGTGCGACCACGCTCGACGAGTACCGCAAGCATGTCGAGAAGGATGCGGCGCTGGCTCGCCGGTTCCAGCCGATCTATGTCAGCGAGCCGACGGTCGAGGACACCATCTCGATCCTGCGCGGCCTCAAGGACAAATACGAGCAGCATCACGGCGTGCGCATCACCGACTCCGCGCTGGTGGCCGCGACCACGCTGTCGAACCGCTACATCACCGACCGCTTCCTGCCGGACAAGGCCATCGACCTGATGGACGAGGCGGCGGCGCGGCTGAAGATGCAGGTTGATTCGAAGCCGGAAGAGCTCGATTCGCTCGATCGCGACATCATCCGGCTGAAGATCGAGCAGGAGGCGCTGAAGAAGGAGAACGATGCCGGCTCCAAGAGCCGCTTGCAGACCCTGGAGAAGGAGCTCGCAGGGCTCGAGGAGCGATCGACGGCGCTGACGGCGCGCTGGAGCGCGGAGAAGAACAAGCTCTCCAATGCCCAGAAGCTGAAGAGCGAACTCGACGCGCTCCGCGTTGAGCTGGCCAATGCGCAGCGTCGCGGCGAATTCCAGAAGGCGGGCGAACTGGCCTATGGCCGGATTCCCGAGCTGGAAAAGAAGCTCGCCGACATCGAGGCGCAAGCGAACAGCAAGCCGAGCGGCGGCGAGATGATGGAGGAGGCGGTCACCGCCAACCACATCGCGCAGGTCGTCTCGCGCTGGACCGGCGTGCCGGTCGACAAGATGCTCGAGGGCGAAAAGGACAAGCTCCTGAAAATGGAGGACAGTCTCGCCAAGCGCGTCGTCGGCCAGGCTGAAGCCGTGCGTGCGGTGGCAACCGCCGTGCGCCGTGCCCGCGCGGGCCTGCAGGATCCGAACCGGCCGACCGGCTCGTTCATGTTCTTAGGCCCCACCGGCGTCGGCAAGACCGAGCTGACCAAGGCGCTCGCCGCTGACCTGTTCAACGACGAGACCGCGATGGTCCGCCTCGACATGTCCGAGTTCATGGAGAAGCACTCGGTCTCGCGGCTGATCGGCGCGCCTCCCGGCTATGTCGGCTACGACGAGGGCGGTGCCCTGACCGAAGCCGTGCGGCGCCGGCCCTACCAGGTCGTGCTGTTCGACGAGATCGAGAAGGCGCATCCCGACGTCTTCAACGTGCTGTTGCAGGTGCTCGACGACGGCCGCCTGACCGATGGTCAGGGCCGCACCGTCGACTTCCGCAACACGCTGATCATCATGACTTCGAATCTCGGTTCGGAGTTCCTGGTGAATCAGCCGGAGGGCGAGGACACCGCGGCGGTCCGCGATCAGGTGATGGGCGTCGTGCGGGCGCATTTCAGGCCGGAATTCCTGAACCGCATCGACGAGATCATCCTGTTCCACCGCCTGCAGAAGAGCGAGATGGGCCGTATCGTCGAGATCCAGTTCGCGCGGCTGACCAAGCTGCTCGAGGATCGCAAGATCGAGCTCACGCTGGACGCCAAGGCGCGGGACTGGCTCGCGGAGAAGGGCTGGGATCCGGCTTACGGCGCCCGCCCGCTGAAGCGGGTGATCCAGCGCAGCGTGCAGGATCCGCTGGCCGAGATGATCCTCGCCGGCGAGGTCAAGGACGGCGATCATGTCGTGATCTCGGAGAAGGGCAACGTGCTGACCTTCAACGGTCAGGTGCCCAAAACCGCCGAGATCGTGCAGTTCGAGGCCCCGGTCTCGAAGCGCAAGCTGAACTGAGCGTTTCGATAGCGAAACCGGATGCGGCCTGGCGACAGGCCGCATCCATCGCCATGACATCGGCGGGCCGCATGCGACGGAGTTCCTGTTCGGCGGCCGGTTTTGTGAGCCCGAATTAATGAAACCGCCTCGGGACGGCGTTCGTTTTCATCCTGAATGATCGGCTGGCGTGGCAAACGTCCCGCGCAGCTGCAAAGGAACTATCTGGCCCGAATCGCAGCGCTGATTCGCGCGCCACCTTGCATCATCCTGCAAAGCCACTCCGCCGGTCGCCCTCAGCAGAAGGCGAATTGCATGAGCAGAGACCTCATTGCCCATAACCGGCCCGTCTATGACGATCTTCATCCGCGCGTTTACGGCGCAGCCGCCGGCCTTGTCGCGTGGTTCGCGGCGGCGGCATGGATATTGTTCGACCGCCAGGACGACGTCGAGCTGTCGCTGATGTTCGTCAGCGTATTGCTGTTCGTCGCGGTGCTATTGCCGTGGGTGCTTTCGCTGATCTGGCGGAAATACGACGATCGGCACGACCTGCATCAGCGGTCGATTCCGTTCCGGGAGTGGCGGACCGGCGAATTCGCGGTCTGGGGCAGCACGATCAACACCACCCATGCCACCATCGACATGCTGCTCCCGCTCGCGTCCGTGGCATTCGGGCTGACCGCGATCGGAATCGTGTTCCTGATCTGCGCCAGCCTCGCGCCGTAAATCTTGCCGGACCCGTCATTCCTGCGGGGCGATGGGCGGTGACGGCTCGTCGTCCTCGCCGGGCTCGAGTTCGGACAGGATGTCGACCAGCTCGCGGGCGCGGCCGGTGGCCAGCGGCTTGCCGGCATTGATCAGCGGCTCGTCATTGGCGAGCCAGGCCTGCGCCTCGGCAAGCTCGGTGATCGTCGCCCCGGACGCGATAATCCTCGCGATCGTGACGTCGTCGGCGGAGCCGACGGCCTTCAGCACATCGTCGCGGGTGAGGCTTGCCATGCGCGCCTCCTCTGCAAGGTTTACCTAAGCGGACAAAGCCTGACCGGCGCGGATGGTTCCGGATGGAACGGCTTCCTGAGCGAGGTTTCCGCCGTCAGCGGTTGGTGGTGGAGCGCGTCTGCGACGTGGAACTGGTGGCGTCCGAGACGATTCGCGAGCTGCCGCGGCTGGACATCTGGGCCTCGATCCGGTCGCGCTCCTTCTCGAAGTTCGCCAGCATCGGGCCTTCGAGCGAACGGCCGCGCGGCAGCTTCACGCGCATCGGGTCGACGAATCGGCCGTTGACCAGGATTTCGTAGTGGACGTGCGGGCCGGTCGACTGGCCGGTCGAGCCGACGAAGCCGATCACCTGGCCCTGCCGCACCTTCTTGCCGATCTCCATGCCCTTGGCGAACGCCGACATGTGGCCGTAGGCGGTCTCGTAGCCATTGGCATGCTTCATGCGGATATATTTGCCGTAACCGCCCTCGTATCCGACCTTCTCGAGCACGCCGTTGCCGGAAGCGAAGATCGGCGTGCCGTAGGCGGTGGCCCAGTCGACGCCGGTGTGCATCTTCACATAGCCGAGGATCGGGTGGCGGCGGCCGCCGAAGCCCGAACGCATGATCGCGTTGTTGACCGGCTTGCGTACCAGGAACTTCTTCGCGCTCTTGCCGGTCTCGTCATAGTAGTCGACGAGGCCGTCGTCGGAGCTCTGGAATCGGTAGTATTTCTTGGTTTCGCCGCCCACGGTCAGCGCGGCGTAGAGCACTTCGGTCTTTTCGGTGCTGGTGACGCCCTCGTCCTCGCCGGCAAAGAACACGTCGAACGAGTCGCCGGGCTGGACCTTGCGCTGGAAATCGACGTCGTAGGAGTAGATCTTGACCATGTCTTCGATGACGGTCGGCGGCACCTTGTTGCGCAGCGCGGTCTCGTAAATGCTCTGATAGAGCCGCACGCCGCTGCCATCATCCTCGTCATCGTCGCTGGAATTGTCGGCGGTCTCGGTGACGGTGTTCATGCTCTGCACGTCGACGGCAACGTATTTGCCGAGATCGGACAGCGCAGCGACGGCCTCGATGACGGATTCGTTGGCGACGATCACGCGATAGGGCTGCAGCCTGACATTCGGTCCGGGCGCGGCCGGCGCCATCAGGATTCGTACCTTCTGGCCTTCCTTCAGGCCGCCCTCGCGGCCACGCGGGCCGAGCGTTGCGGCGATCGCCTTCGCCTCGTCGGGCGTTGCGCCCTGATCGCGCAGGATCGAGGTGATGCTGTCGCCCTTCCTGACGACGTGAACCCGTTCGCCGACCGGATTGCCGCCGGTGACCTGCTCTTTGGTCTTCGGCAGCAGGGTGACGTTCTCAGGCACCACGCGGGTCTCGAAGCCGGCATAGGGATCGGAGGTGTTGCCCTCGGTGGCGTAGGCCATCCTCATGTCGGGGCCGGCGCCGCTCGCGTCAGCCGCGGCATTGGCGAGTGAAGCGTAGCGCACCGAGCCGCCGGAGCCGCGCCAGTTGGCTGCGTCGCGGACCCGCATCAGCACGTCGTCGAGCGCGACGACCGCGGCGAGCTTGGCCTTCGGCAGCACGGAGCCGAGATCCTTGGTGACGAACGAGACCTCGGCGTCGGGCTCGGCCGCGGCATTCGGATCCTCGGCCGCCGCCGGCGTGTCGGAGCCGACATCGGTCAAGAGACGCTGCGCATTGAACGCAGGGATTTTTGCCGACAGATCGCTCGTGGTCATCGAGAGATTGCCGGAAATTCGGATGAAGGGCCGCACCCGCATCACGTCGCGATTGCCGACGCGGGTCACGGTCGACACGCGCACCAGGCTGCGGGAGGCGGAGGATTCGCTGGGCGGCGGCAGGCGGTCACCCTTGTGCAGGCTGACGACGCGATCGTTGCCGGTGAACGCGCCGCGGAGCGCGCCTTCAACGCGCTCCGGCACCTTGGCGAAGGTCATCTCGCCGTCGAGCGACGCAAAAACGGCGCCGCCGATCAGGGCCGCGCCACATAGTCCAGTCAGAATGGTGCCGCTAAACCATTGAACGGAGACACGGCGGCGGTCGATCACCGCGGCCTCGGTGCCGTCGACCGAAAGCGGCGGTTCGTGACCGAGATCGATCATCCCGGTCTCGCGCCCAATGCCGCTTCCGCGTGACGCCCGTTGGCTCAACCCGATATCCCCCCAAATTCCAGCAACTGCGATCGACCTCAGCTCGTCCTCGTCCCCACCTTAGATCCCCCGAAGAGGAATCGCGGCAGTGTGGCGAGCTACACGCATCGAATTCGAGAAGCCGATGGCCATTAGCTAGCCGCGATCTCGAACGTCAATGGTGTGCAGATCTCTCGATGTTGCTCGGCCGCGAAGGGAAGAGGCGACGGATTCTTGGAGAAAATCGCCTGGTCCCCCAGAAAAACCGCCCCAGCCCCCACAGGTTACGAGCGGTTCAATGCATTCGTTATAGCCAGAACGTCGCAGGATTGTGGCTCAAGTGCGGCATTTGAGGTGGAAAAGCTTCCCTGAAAGCAGGTCGATGCGCGCCGCCCGGCCCCGGGGCGGTCGGAACCCGTTTTGGAGGGCCTCACGGGCCGCCCGGTGACGAACTTTTTTTAAAGTTTTTTGCCGCGAGGGCTGGGTGGCGAATTTTTACCTCCGACCTAAGCCACGGAAAGCACGAGAATTTCTTCGCACTGCACAAGCGATTTGGGCGTGCGACGATTTGTTGACAATGGCCGTTGACAATCCCGAGGGGGGCGGACTATAAACCAACCACTGAGCGCGGCGCCGCCGGGTCACTGACCAAGGCGAGCGAACGCGCCACTGATGCTCCTCACTTCGATGAGTGACACAACAGCCGACATAAATCGGTTGAAGTTCACCGTCGGCCGGTGAAGGGTAGAACCGCCCTCTAAGGGTGTGGGGTCATCGGATCCCGGGCTGTTTGACAAGTGAAGATGAAGAAAGAGAAACGTGGACGGCGGAGTCCTTGCGTCTCTCGGAATACTTGAAAGCTTCGGCTTTTGACTTCTGAGAGTGGACGAAAGACTTCGGCGGTACACGTTTTAAAGGTTACACCATCGCTGCCAACGATGTGAATCGCAGGCGGCTCGTTGACTTCGGTCGACGAAGAATGGTGGGACCTCGTCAAACGTTGTGATCAGCCGGTTCAAGGTTTCAAGTCCAACTTGAGAGTTTGATCCTGGCTCAGAGCGAACGCTGGCGGCAGGCTTAACACATGCAAGTCGAGCGGGCATAGCAATATGTCAGCGGCAGACGGGTGAGTAACGCGTGGGAACGTACCTTTTGGTTCGGAACAACTGAGGGAAACTTCAGCTAATACCGGATAAGCCCTTACGGGGAAAGATTTATCGCCGAAAGATCGGCCCGCGTCTGATTAGCTAGTTGGTGAGGTAATGGCTCACCAAGGCGACGATCAGTAGCTGGTCTGAGAGGATGATCAGCCACATTGGGACTGAGACACGGCCCAAACTCCTACGGGAGGCAGCAGTGGGGAATATTGGACAATGGGCGCAAGCCTGATCCAGCCATGCCGCGTGAGTGATGAAGGCCCTAGGGTTGTAAAGCTCTTTTGTGCGGGAAGATAATGACGGTACCGCAAGAATAAGCCCCGGCTAACTTCGTGCCAGCAGCCGCGGTAATACGAAGGGGGCTAGCGTTGCTCGGAATCACTGGGCGTAAAGGGTGCGTAGGCGGGTCTTTAAGTCAGGGGTGAAATCCTGGAGCTCAACTCCAGAACTGCCTTTGATACTGAAGATCTTGAGTTCGGGAGAGGTGAGTGGAACTGCGAGTGTAGAGGTGAAATTCGTAGATATTCGCAAGAACACCAGTGGCGAAGGCGGCTCACTGGCCCGATACTGACGCTGAGGCACGAAAGCGTGGGGAGCAAACAGGATTAGATACCCTGGTAGTCCACGCCGTAAACGATGAATGCCAGCCGTTAGTGGGTTTACTCACTAGTGGCGCAGCTAACGCTTTAAGCATTCCGCCTGGGGAGTACGGTCGCAAGATTAAAACTCAAAGGAATTGACGGGGGCCCGCACAAGCGGTGGAGCATGTGGTTTAATTCGACGCAACGCGCAGAACCTTACCAGCCCTTGACATCCCGGTCGCGGACTCCAGAGACGGAGTTCTTCAGTTCGGCTGGACCGGAGACAGGTGCTGCATGGCTGTCGTCAGCTCGTGTCGTGAGATGTTGGGTTAAGTCCCGCAACGAGCGCAACCCCCGTCCTTAGTTGCTACCATTTAGTTGAGCACTCTAAGGAGACTGCCGGTGATAAGCCGCGAGGAAGGTGGGGATGACGTCAAGTCCTCATGGCCCTTACGGGCTGGGCTACACACGTGCTACAATGGCGGTGACAATGGGATGCTAAGGGGCGACCCTTCGCAAATCTCAAAAAGCCGTCTCAGTTCGGATTGGGCTCTGCAACTCGAGCCCATGAAGTTGGAATCGCTAGTAATCGTGGATCAGCACGCCACGGTGAATACGTTCCCGGGCCTTGTACACACCGCCCGTCACACCATGGGAGTTGGTTTTACCTGAAGACGGTGCGCTAACCGAAAGGGGGCAGCCGGCCACGGTAGGGTCAGCGACTGGGGTGAAGTCGTAACAAGGTAGCCGTAGGGGAACCTGCGGCTGGATCACCTCCTTTCTAAGGATGATCCTTCAGATCAGCTCACGCTATCTATCGGATCGTTTTAGAAACATTCAGGGGCCAACAGTTTCAGGATTGTTGAGCTCCATTGGCGGGATTTCGCCGTCTTCGTTTCTCTTTCTTCGCGGACGAACACGCGCCAGGGGCTGAGCGCTGTGCGATGTACCGACTTCAGGTCGAGTGCGCGCCGGCATGTCTCTCGTGTTAGGGGCTTGTAGCTCAGTTGGTTAGAGCGCGCGCTTGATAAGCGTGAGGTCGGAAGTTCAAGTCTTCCCAGGCCCACCATTTTGATCGAGTGCGGAGCATTCG
>NZ_JAUMTJ010000018.1:15000-38372 GCF_032654765.1 Bradyrhizobium sp. 33ap4
TCCCGAGGCCGTGCTGAAGGCGCAGATCGCCCAGGTCCAGGCCGACAAGAAGATGTCGGCCAAGGACAAGAAGGACGCGCTCGCCGACCTCAACGACGCCCTGAAGTCGCCGCCGCCTGCGGTCGAGAACAAGGGCAACATCGATCTCGTGACCAAGAGCTACGACAAGCTGATGGAAGAGTTCGGCGGCAGCGACGACAATTAATGCGTCGCATGATCTCGCCGGAAAACCGCTTCGCACTTTTCCGGATCACGCCCTGAGCCGTCAGCCGAATCAAAGATGAGCCCCGGAGAAATTTCTCCGGGGCTTTTTTATTGTCTCGGGACGCGTCCGGTTCAGGTGCGCGTGCGCATCCGCATCATGAAGCTGTCGAACGAGAGCTCGGCGACCTGCATCCAGGCCAGCGATTCGTTGCGATAAGCGGCGAGGCTCGCATGCATCTTGCCGAAATGCGGATTGCTCTTGGAAAGATCCGCGTAGATCTCGTTGGCCGCGTTGTAGCAGGCTTCCAGCACCTCCTGCGGGAATGGCCGCAACTGCGCGCCGGCCACGATCAGGCGCTTCAGCGCCGGCGGGTTGACCGCGTCATATTTGCCGGTCACCCAGGTGAAGGTGTCCTCGGAAGCCGCCTGGATCGCTGCCTGATAGTGCTTCGGCAGCGCGTTCCACTTGTCCTTGTTCATCACATTGTGGCCCTGGCCGGTGCCTTCCCACCAGCCGGGGTAGTAGTAGAACTTCGCGACCTTGACGAAGCCGAGCTTCTCGTCGTCATACGGCCCGACCCATTCGGCGGCGTCGATGGTGCCTTTTTCCAGCGCCGGATAGATGTCGCCGCCGGCGATCTGCTGCGGCACCCCGCCGACCTTGGCGATGATGGTGCCGGCGAAGCCGCCGACCCGGAATTTCAAGCCCTGGAAATCCGCCATCGACTTGATCTCCTTCCTGAACCAGCCGCCCATCTGGGCGCCGGTCGAGCCGGTCGGAATGCCGATGCAGTTGAATTCAGCGAGCAGATTGTTGAGCAGGTCGGTGCCGCCGCCCCATTGCAGCCAGGAAATGTGCTGGCGCGTGTTGAGGCCGAACGGCAGCGACGTGCCGAAGGTGAAGGCGGGATTCTTGCCCCAGTAGTAATACAGCGCGGTGTTGCCCATCTCGACCGTGCCGTTGGAGACGGCGTCCAGCACCTGCAGGCCGGGGACGATCTCGCCGGCGGCGAACGGCTGGATCTGGAAGCGGTTGTCGGTGATCTCGGCGACGCGCTTGCAGAAGAATTCACACCCGCCATAGAGCGTATCGAGCGCCTTCGGCCAGCTCGCCGCGAGCCGCCACCTGACCTCCGGCATCGATTGCGCGACCGCGGGCGCGGCGACCGCCGTCGCAGCCAGCCCGACGCCGCCTGCCTTCAAGAATTCACGACGTTTCATGCGTATCCCTCCTGTGTGCCGATACCTCGACAAGGGGAACGATCTTGGTGCCGTCTTTCTTCGCCGATCGATCGACGTTCTGTGATGAATGTGTCCGGTGGCCCTCGACGGGCTCTTGTCGTGGAAATCCGAGTTTCCGGTTCCACCGGTCAGGATGATCGTTTGCCGGAGGAAATCAAGCGCCTGCCTTCCTTGCAGGTGCGAAGGACAATCGGCGCTGTCGGTCTCATCCGATACCCGCCGCGATGGCTGCCGGCCCTGCCGCGATCTGCTACGCAGGGCGGGTGGGTTGATGGGAGTTCAAGGACATGGCCAACAAGAAAGTCGTGGTTGCCGGCGCGACCGGCCTCGTGGGTAACGCCGCCTTGCGACACTTCGGCGCATCCCGCGATTGCGAGCGCATTGCGCTGTCGCGCCGCAAGCCACGCGATCTCTACGGCGCACGGCATGTGCGAATCGATCTCACCAGCGCGGAGGATTGCCGTCGCGCCGCGGCCGAGCTCGCCGGCGCAACGCACCTGATCTACGCCGCGCTCTATGAGGCGCCCAGCCTGGTTGATGGCTGGCGCGATGCCGGCCAGATCGAAACCAACGACCGGATGCTGCGCAATTTGATGGGCGTGCTCGAACCCGTCGCGCCCGATCTCAAGCATGTCGCGCTGCTGCAGGGCACCAAGGCCTATGGTGTGCATGTCCGGCCGCTCACGGTGCCGGCACGCGAGGGCCGTTCGGAGATGTACGAGCAGCCGAATTTCTATTGGGCGCAGGAGAATTTCCTGCGCGAGCTGCAGCGGGGCAAGAGCTGGCACTGGAGCATCTTGCGCCCGGTCCTGATCATCGGCGAAGCCATGGGCGGCGCGATGGATCTGATCCCGCCCCTCGGCGTCTACGCGGCGGTGCTGCGGGCGCAGGGCAGGCCGCTGGATTATCCGGGCGGCGCGCCGCGCGTCGCGCAAGCGGTCGATGTCGATCTGCTGGCACGCGCGATCGCCTGGTCGGGCGACGCCGAGGCTGCGCGCAATGAAGCGTTCAACGTCACCAATGGCGACGTCTTCACCTGGGAAAATATCTGGCCGGCGGTATCGGATGCGCTCGAGATGACGCCGGGCCGGCACGTGCCGCTGTCGCTGGCGCAGGAATATCCGAAATGGATCGCGCCGTGGGACGAATTGCGCAGGACGCACGACCTGATCGCGCCCGGCCTGGAGGAATTCGTCGGCCTGTCCTTCCAATATGCCGATTACAGCATGCGCTACGGACAGACTGAAGCTGGTCCGCCGTCGATCGTCTCGACGGTGAAGATCAACCAGGCCGGCTTCACCGAGATGATGGATACGGAAGCGATGTTCCGGAAGTGGTTCAGGCTGGCGAAGGCGAGCCGGCTGCTGCCGTAGTATTCAGCCCCGCTCTGTCTTCTCCCTCTCCCCGTTCTTACGGGGAGAGGGTTGGGGTGAGGGGCCTCCATCCGGCGAGCACTTCGTCGCTTGTTGAGCATCATGCCTCGCCCCTCACCCGGATCACACCGGACGATGCTTCGCATCGCCGGGGCGACCCGACCTCTCCCCGCAAAGGGCGGGGAGAGGTGATGGACGTCCCGTCGTTCGAGCGTCAGCGCGAAAACGCCTGCTCCATCGCCTTGCGCGTCTTGATCGTATCGTTGCTCTCGTCGACCTCGACATCGCTCCAGCGCACGACAGCGCCATGGGCGACGTCGCTCTTCAGCTTCACCCGATGCGCAAGCCCGATCGGCAATGCGCCGGCGGCGAGGCTGGCGGCGGCCGGCATCAGCTTGCCCCACACGGTGTAGCCGCCTTCGCCGTCGAGCGTCTCGCCGGCGCGCAGATTGCGCTTGGCCACCGCTGCGACGTCGCCGCGGAAGCCGCGCGGTTGCCCGGTCGGCTCGTTGCGCAGCGCTGCCGACAGCACGGAGATGTTCAGCTCGAGTCCGATCAGATGATACGGCTTGTACATCGCCGCATAGCGGCCGGAGGCGTCGGTCTTGAGGCCGTACTGCTTGAAGCAATCGGCGGCATAATCGTTGGGCGCCTCCAGCACCACATAGACGCCCCAGCGCAGATCGCGGAACACCGGACGGCCGTCGCGCTCCAGCGACGACACCACTTCGACGATGCCGGATTTCTCCAGCACGCCGCCCTTGTCGCGCGGCCGCATCACATGCGGCAGGTCGTCGACGCCGCAGGGCGGAAACAGCAATCCCTCCGACGGCACCTCGAGGGTGCAGGCGTTGGCGATCGCCGCCATCTCGATCGCGGATTTGGTGCCGTCGAGGAAGGAGTTGAACATCTGCGGATTCATGCCGGCGGATTGCGCCTCGCCGGCGGTGAGCCCGTAATGCTGCCACACACCGTCCGGCGTGACGTCGTGATAGGCCGGCAAGTATTTCGTGCCCTTGCCGGCGGCGACGACGCGGAAGCCGGTCGCTCGGGCCCAGTCGACCAGCTCGGCCGTCAGCGCCGGCTGGTCGCCATAGGCCAGCGAATAGACCACGCCGGCCTTGCGTGCCTCCTCGGCGAGCAGCGGCCCCGCCAGCACATCGGCCTCGACATTGACCATCACGACATGTTTGCCGGCGGCAATCGCCGCGCGGGCATGGCGGATGCCGACGGCGGGATTGCCGGTCGCTTCCACCACGACATCGAATGCGCCGCCGGCGATCGCACGCGCGCCGTCGTCGGTGAAGGTGGTGGCGCTGATCCGCGCGTCGTCCCAGCCGACCGTGCGGCACGCCTCGCGGGCCCGGTCACGGTCGAGATCGACGATCACGGGCACCTCAAGCCCCGGCGTGTGCGGCACCTGCGACAGGAACATCGAGCCGAATTTTCCGGCGCCGATCAGGACGACGCGCACCGGCTTGCCGGCGGCGGCGCGGGTTTTGAGGAGGTGATGCAGGTTCATGATGCTTTCCAAACAAAAGGGTCGTTCCGGGGCGCGTGAAACGCGAACCCGGAACCTCGAGATTCCCCGATGCGCAACTGCGCATCTGCGGTTCGACGCTAACGCACCGCCCCGGAATGACGGTCGAAGACTTTACTCCGCCGCCTGCCGCGGTGCACGAGCGAGCCGCAGCAGCGCGTCGTCGGCGACGGTCTGGATCGGCGTGAAGTCGCGGTGCGCGATGTAGTCGGGCCGCGTCGGGGTGCGGATGTAATTCGAGACCGCGTTCAGCGTCAGGTAGACGATCTTGCGCGGGTAGGGCGTGATGTTGCCGCTCGATCCGTGCACCAGATTGCCGTGGAACATCAGCATGCCGCCGGGCTTGCCGGTCGGCGCGACGATGCCGCCCTGCTTCACGAGGCGGGTCACGGTTTCCTCGTCCAGCGTCCACAGCGGATAGGATGTGGTTTCGAGATCGTGCGAGGCTTTCAGATCGCCCGCGGTCTGGCTCTGCGGCACCAGCATCAAGGGGCCGTTGATCGGCATCACCTCGTCGAGGAAGATCGCGATGTTCATCGCGCGCGGCTCCGGCATGCCGTCATCGCGCTTCCAGGTGCCATAGTCCTGGTGCCACTGCCAGACGTCGCCGGTGAAGGCCGCCTTCGCGTTGATCTTGAACTGATGCATGTAGACCTTCTCGCCGAACAGCTGCTCGATGGGGTCGATCATGCGCGGATGCGCGCCGAGGGTGCCGAACGCCTCATTGTAGAGATGCGCGGCGAAGGCCGTGCGCGGCGCGCCGCTCTTCTCGCGCCACACCTCGGGGCGGTTGGCGTCATAGATCGAGACTGCTTCGCGCGCGAGGAAGTCGACCTCTTCCTGGCTGAACAGCTCGGGCAGGAACAGCCAGCCTTCGCGATGGAAAAATTCGACCTGCTCTTGGGTCAGTTTCATGGTGCTTTCCTCCTGTTGTTATTGTCATCCGGGGCGATGCGTGAGCATCGAACCCGGAATCTCGAGGTTCCCCGATGCGCAATTGCGCATCTGTGGTTCGGTGCTCCGCACCGCCCCGGAACGACGGCGGGAACGTCACGCCGCCACGTCGATTGCCCTCAGCTTCTCCTCGGTCATCCGTCCTGCCGTCTGCGCATGCGCCAGCGCCGCGGCTTCTGCCGCTGCGGCATTGCCGGAAAAAACATGCGCGGCGATGGTCTCGTGCTCGGTCCAGGCGCTGCCGCGGTAATCGAGCTCGGCGAGCACGGTCGCCATCGAGCGGCGCATATGCGGCCATTGCGGCGCGATCATCTCCTCGATCGCGGAATTTCCGGCGAGGCGATAGATCGCGCTGTGGAAATCGACGTCGAGTGCGATCAGGCGCGCCAGCGGCGTGCCGTCGTCGATCGCGCGTCCGGCTTCGAGCGCGGCTTCGAGTTGCGCGCGTGCCGCGGCATCTTCCTTGACACGCGTAGCGGCAAGCCGTGCCGCCAGCGCATCGATGGCGCCGCGGACTTCATAGAGTTCGCGGATGCGCTGCGGATCGAGCTGCGTCACCTCGAAGCCGCGTTTGCCGCTCTCCGCGACAAGGCCCTGGCGATGCAACAGATGCAGGGCGTGCGAAATCGGCTGGCGCGAGACGCCGAGCCGATCGGCAAGTTCGTTCTGGGTGATGCGCTGGCCAGGCAGCAGCGTGCGGTCGATGATCGCTTCGAGCAATCGCCCGTAAACCTGGTCGATGAGGTTTGGAAGCGGGTCCAACGGGATCATACCGACTGTCCAGTTTGGAATACGGAATTCCGTGTTCGAAAATGAAGTTACTGCGGGTTGGGGGAGCGGTCAAGGCTCCGGTTTGCGACCACGCTAAGCGATTGAGAATGGGCCGGTTTTTGACCGGGCCGCGCTGCGACAGCCGTCCCAACGTCGTGATGGCCGGGCTTGGATGCCGGGACCAGAGCCGCGGATGCCCGGGACAAGCCCGGGCATGACGAGTTTTTCGGAAACGCTACTTCGCCTTGCCCAGCTCCATCAGCGTCCGCGTCATCAGATAGAGCCGCGGCACGATCGAGTTGGTGTCGATGTATTCGTCGCGGGCGTGATAGCCCCAGCCGGCGAGGCCGAAGCTTTCGACCACGACCGCCTTGCCGCTGCGTGCGGCGTAGCCGGCGTCGGTCGCGCCGCCGGTCATTTCCGCGATGTCGAGCGTGCGCCCGAGCTCGGTGTAGATCGCCTGTCCCTGCCTGGCGAGCGCGCGGCCGCGATCATCGGCGACGAACGGCGGACGGCCCGCGACGACCTTCACGGTCACCTCGGTGTCCGCGATCAGTCTGTTCTTCACCTTCTCGTCGAGCGCGGCCTGCAGCTTTTGCACGCCGTCGGGAATGGTGAGGCGGATGTCGGCGCCGGCGGTGGCATGATCGGGGATCTGGTTGCGCACAGTGCCGGCCTTCGCGGTGGTCCAGTTCAGCTGCGTGCCCGGAATCGATTTCGCGATGTCCTGGGTCTGCAGCAATTGATGCGCGAGCTCGATCAGCGCGTTGCGGCCGAGCTGCGGCGCCGCGCCGGCATGCGAGGCCTTGCCTTTCACATCGATCGTGCCGGTGGCGGTGCCGCTGGCGCCGAGCAGCAGGCTCTCGTTCTTGGCCACCGGCGGCGCCACCGTCGGCTCGCAGGACAGCACCACGTCGTGCTGGTCGGCGAGCTCGGCGATGATCTCGCCGGAGCCGATCGAGCCGACCTCCTCATCCGGATTGAACGACACCGTGAGCTTGGCGTAGTCGCGCCAGCCCGCGTCGTTCAGGATCTTCAGCGCATGCAGGATGACGGCGATGCCGCCCTTGTCGTCGGCAATGCCGGGTCCGTAGATCCTGTTGCCGTCGACCTTATAGGGCTGGGTGTCGAGGATGCCGTGCTCATACACCGTATCCATATGCGCGATCAGCATCAGCTTCTTCGTGCCGCTGCCCTCAAAGCTGCCGATCACCATGTCGGCGCCGGCGCCCTTCGTGGTCTTGCGCCGCTCGGTCTTGGCGCCGAGCGCCTTCAGCCGTGCCTCGGTGTAGTCGGCCATCTTCTTCAGGCCTTCGACATCGCCGGAGCCCGACTCGATCAGCACCATGTCGTGCAGGCTCTCGATCACGGCCGGCTGGGCCTGCTCGGCGGCCGCACGCAGCTTCTCGTCTGCGGCGGCAAAGGCGGAGGAGGAGGTAAGGGCGAGCAGGCCGGCCGACGCGAGCAATTTGATGGATAGTTTCATGATTGTCCTCCCTGCGCAGATGCAGAGAGACACTAGCATTGCGACTTTGCTGCCTCCAGCTGTGTCAGCTGCGCTCAAGCACCTCGACATCGAAGGTCTCGATCTCCGAGACGTCGGCGGTCGCATCGATCGCCGCGATCCGGTCGCCTGAGATCGTGACCTGCAGCACGACGCGGAGCGCGCCGCCGAAGATGACGGCAACGCCGATCCCGCCGTCGACCAGCGCGGGCCTCGCCGCCTGCGCGCGTCCCCTAAAGCTTTCGGCAACCGCTGCGGCGCCGCGGATGACGGGTAGCGAGCCGAGCCGCTGCGCAGCCTGATCGGCGCGCACCACGACGTCGGGCGCCAGCACGGCCAGCAGTCCTTCGAAATCGCCGTTGCGGGACGCCGCAAGAAAGGCCTCGACGATGCCGCGCTGCCGGCTGAGATCGGCATCCGGTGCGGGCGGCGTGCCCTGCACGCGACGCCTGGCACGGCTGGCGAGCTGCCGCGCGGCGGCCGGCGTGCGGCCGACGATCGGCGCGATCTCCTCGAACGGCACCGCGAACATATCGTGCAGCACGAAAGCCAGCCGCTCGGCCGGCGCCAGCGTTTCCAGCACCACGAGCAGCGCGGCGCCGACGGAATCGGCCATCTCGGTCTCGCGCTCGGACGGATTGTCCGCGATCGGCTCCGGCACATGTGGGCCGATCGGCTCCTCGCGGCGCGATTTGCGCGAGCGCAGCATGTCGAGACAGATGCGCGCGATCACCGTGGTCAGCCAGCCCCCGAGATTGTCGACCGCCGTCGTGTCGGTGCGGCCGAGCCGCAGCCAGGTTTCCTGCACGGCATCGTCGACTTCGGCGGTCGAGCCCAGCATGCGATAGGCCACCGCCCGCAGGCGCGGCCGGTTGGCCTCGAACTGCTCGGTGAGAGAATTTTTCTCGTCCATCGGTCACATTCCCTTTGTCCGCTCCGTCATGGCCATGACGAACGAAACTGCGCCGATGTGACAACAGATCGGCACGGCGCCGTCAAAAGGCAATTCAGGAGAATGACATGATGAAAGCCCGCATGAACCACCCGGTGATGGTTGTTCCCGAGGCCATGAAGGCGCTGCAGGCGCTGAGCGAGAGCACCAAGCCAGCTCTGCCGGAAAGGCTGCTGGAACTGGTGCATCTGCGCGCCAGCCAGATCAATGGCTGCAGCGTCTGCGTCGATATGCACCCAAAGCTCGCCCGGCGTGCCGGCGAGACCGACGAGCGGCTGTTCGCGGTCGGTGCCTGGCGCGACGCGCCGTATTTCACCGAGGCCGAGCGCGCCGCGCTGGCGCTGACCGAAGCGGTGACCCGGCTCAGCGACCGCGAGGATCCGGTGACGGACGCGGTGTGGGACGAGGCGGCCAAGCACTTCGACGAGCAGCAGCTCGCGTCCCTGGTGCTGGGTATCGCGGCGATCAACGTCTGGAACCGGCTCAACGTCGCGGTGCGCCAGCCGGTCGGCGCCTGGAAGGTGTGAGAGAGTAGCTTTCTTACTTCGCCTCTCCCCTTGTGGGAGAGGCCGCCACCGATGCGTCGCATCGGTGGCGGGTGAGGGGTCTGCCTCCGCGGAGAGAACCCCTCACCCGGCACGATGCCGCTGCGCGCCATCGCGCCACCCTCTCCCACAAGGGAGAGGGTGCATCGCTTACGCGGAGAGAAACTCCAGCACGATCTCGCAGTAGCGCTGCGGGGCCTGTTCGAACATCGGATGGGTAGTGCCCGGGATCATCTCGGTGCGCGAACCCTTCACATTGGCGGCGAGCGCGTGCAGCACCTTCGGCAGCACGCCCTTGGTGTTGGCGCCGCCGATGAACAGCGTCGGCGTCTTGATCGCTTCCGCGTCCGCCTTCGAGAATGACGGGCGTTGGTCGCGGGTCTGGCCGATCAGCGTGGTCGCATTGTCGCGCAGCAGCTGCTTGGAGGTTGCCGGAATCCGCTTCCACGCGCCGGGGCCTTCGAGTGCGTCCATGAAGATCTGCAAGCCGCCGTCGATCTCGCCCTTGGCGATTTCCGCCGCGCATGCCGCGAAGCGTGCTGCCAGCGGCGAGGGGCCCGGCTTGAAATCTGGATCGAGGGTCTCGTCGAGCTCGCCGCCCGGCTCGGCGAGGATCAGCTTGCGCAACAGGTCGGGCCGGCGCTGTGCGGCGCGGAAGCAGATATGGCCGCCGCGGGAATGCCCCATCAGGTCGACCGGTCTGGTGTCGAATTTTTCGATAAAGGCGATCACATCGTCGACGTGCTGCGCGATCGAATAGGTGTCGCCGATGCCGTCCCAATGCGCCGGGAAGAAATGCCGCAGGCTGACCGCGATCACGCGGTGCCGCCGCGTCAGCGGGCCGAGCACCGCCGACCAGATCCGGAAGTCGCACAGCGAGCCGTGCACGCAGACCAGCGGCGGGCCCTCTCCGACATCGAGATAGGGCATGTCGAAACCGTTGACGTGGAGGCTGTGCATTTTGGGCTCGCGGAGAGGCAGGAGATGTTGTTGATTTGGCCGAAGTTCCCACGGAATTCGGGTGGATAGCAACATTCTCCAAGCCTAGATTCCGGATCAACAGCAGGCTCACGCGAGAGCTGAAGGGAACATCTGGAGCGAGCCATGACCGGCCAGCATTTTGCAATCTTCGAGACCATGATCGGCGCCTGTGGCGTCGTCTGGGGCGAGCACGGCGTTACCGGGGTGCAGCTGCCGATGGGCACCGAGGAGAAGACCCGCAAGCGGATCTTCCAGCGCAACGGCGAGGTCACCGAGGCGGCGCCGCCGGCCGAGGTGCAGCACGCGATCGACGGCATGATCGAGCTGCTCGCCGGCAAGCCGAACGACCTTGCCGACATTGTGCTCGATCTCGACGGCGTGCCGGAATTCAACCGCGGCGTCTACGACATCGCGCGGAAGATCCCGCCGGGCAAGACCGTAACCTATGGCGATATCGCCAAGCAGCTCGGCGGGGTCGAGCTGTCACGCGATGTCGGCCAGGCGCTCGGCCGCAACCCGTGCCCGATCGTGGTGCCTTGCCACCGCGTGCTGGCGGCGGGCAACAAGCCGGGCGGCTTCTCGGCCAATGGCGGCGTCGTCACCAAGCTGAAGATGCTGCAGATCGAAGGCGCGATCGTGAACCACACGCCGAGCTTGTTTGATTGAGGTGCACGCTCTTCTTATCCTCCCCTGGAGGGGAGGATCGGTTCGCATGAAATGCGAACAGAGGTGGGGTGAAGGTCTCTCGTAACGGGCGCTGCCCGCGTTGAGAGATCACCCCACCCCGTCTCACATTGCGCTGCGCCTGATGTGAGCCACCCAGAGAGCGAGCTACGCTCGTCTCGACCCCTCCAGGGGAGGGTGGCAGAGTGCGACTATCGCGAGTTTGGCTCACGTCACACCGTTTCGCACACAAACCCGCTGCCCTTCCGCCTGATCTTGCCAATCGACGGCGAGGGGAAATGCGCGGGGCAGCACAGCGTGTCGGTGTCGCAATAACGCTCCAGGAAGCCGCGCCGCGTCTTCGCGGCTTGCGCCTGGTCGACATCGAACTTCGCCGACAGCTCCGGATAATGCGTCTGGATCGGCGAGTGCATCAGATCGCCCGAAAAGACCGCAGCGTCCTTGCCGCGGCCGAAGGCGAAGGCGACGTGGCCCGGCGTGTGGCCGGGCGTCGGCAGGATGCGAGCATGGTCGCCGATCGCAAAGTCATGGCCGACGATCTCGGCGCGCCTGGCCTCGACCACCGGCAGCACGCTGTCCACGAAAGGCGGGACTTCCGCCTTCGCGTTGCTCTCGGTCCAGTAGTCGAACTCGGCCTTGTCGAACACGTAGCGCGCGTTTGGAAAGGTCGGCACCCAGCGGCCGTTCTCCAGCCGCGTGTTCCAGCCGACGTGATCGACATGCAGATGCGTGCACATCACATAGTCGATGTCAGCGACGGAGAAGCCGGCTGACGCCAGACTGCGCAGATAGTTGTCGTCGGTCTTCATATTCCATTTCGGCCGCGCCGGCCGCGGCTTGTCGTTGCCGATGCAGCTGTCGATCAGGATGGTATGGTGCGGTGTCTTCACGACGTAGGACTGGAACGCCAGGATCAGCGTGTCGCTGTCGTCGAGCGCACCCGCCGTTCTCATCCAGCCGCGGTTCTCGGCGAGCACGTCCGGCGTCAGTCCGGGCAGCATGTCGTGCGCGGGCAGGAACGTCGTCTCCTGCTCGACGATGCGATGAATGGTGAGATCGCCGGCGGCAAACTTCAGGCTCATGGTGCTTCCTTGGCGTTGGCGTTTTCGAGCGAAGTGGAGTCCGGTTCGCGCGAAGAAAACGCGAAAAAAGTTTCTAGTGCGCGTCGCGCACGGCGGGAATGATGATGTTGGCAAGGATATCCATCGCCGCAAGGCCTTCCTTCGGCTGGCCGTACCGGGCTGCCGTCGTCATCATCACAAGGTCGAGATCGGAGCCAGGCCGGCGATGCACAAGACCTGCGCCGGGAGGTGAGAGGCGGGGAGGCATTCGCGCGTCACATGCTCCCCGCTGTTGCCGTGGTCACGCCGCCGGCGGCGCCGAGATCTTCACCGACGGCCGCTCCAGCATCTTCTGGTAGAAGGCGTCGAGCTTGGGATAGGCCTTGCGCCAGCCGCAATCGGCGAAGCGGAAATCGGCATAGCCGAGCACGCAGACGAGGCCGATCTGCGCGATGTCGAACGACGAGCCATCGAGAACATCCGGCCGGTTCTCGAACCGCGCCATGCCGGCCCAGGCCCTGTTCCAGTGATCGTCGTGCCAGGCCTGCCACAGCGAGCCCTGCGGCCGCACCATTTTCTCGTAGCGGCACAGCAGCATGGAATCGAGCATGCCGTTGAGCAGGGAGTGATCGGTCTTCAGCTTCCAGCGTCGCGGGCCGTAGCCCGGGATCAGCCGGCCGCCGCCGAGCTCGTTGAGATATTCGACGATGACGTAGGAATCCAGAATCACGTCGCCATGGTCGAGGATCAGCACCGGCAGCTTCTTCAGCGGCGAGATCTTGGAATATTCGTCGTTGGCCGTGCCGGGCGCGACAGTCGCCGGCACCAGCTCGATCTTGTCGATCAGGCCAAGCTCGATCGCCGCGATGCGCACCTTGCGGGCGAACGGGGAGGCGGGAGAGAAGGTGAGTTTCATGGAGATGACCTCTTTACGAACACACAGTCGTCATCCTGAGAGACAGTGAATGTATGACTCTCGATGACGCAACATACTCGATGTCGTCCCGGCCTAGTGCGCAATTGCGCACGGGAGCCGGGACGACGAGGGGAGAGATTGCGCTGTATCCCCGAAAACTACGCCCCAACGATTTCCTGGCGCTGCTCGCCGAGGCCTTCGATGCCGAGCGTCACGACGTCGCCGACATTGAGATATTGCGGCGGTTTCATGCCGGTGCCGACGCCGGGCGGGGTGCCGGTCGTGACGATGTCGCCGGGCAGCAGCGTCATGAACTGCGAGACGTAGGAGATGCACTTCGCCATCGTGAAGATCATGGTCGAGGTCGTGCCGGTCTGGCGGCGCTGGCCGTTGACGTCGAGCCACATCGACAGCTTCTGCACGTCGGCGATTTCATCCTTGGTGGCGAGCCACGGGCCGACCGGGCCGAACGTGTCGTGCGACTTGCCCTTGGTCCACTGTCCGAGGCGCTCGATCTGGAAGTTGCGCTCGGAGACGTCGTTGCAGATGCAGTAGCCGGCGACGTGGTTCAGCGCGTCGGCCTCCGAGACATATTTGGCGCGGGTGCCGATGATGGCGGCGATCTCGACTTCCCAGTCGAGCTTGGTCGAACCGCGCGGCTTCTCGACCGGATCGTTGGGACCGGACAGCGCGGTGTTGGCCTTCAGGAAGAAGATCGGCTCGGACGGGATCGGGTTGCCGGTTTCCTTGGCGTGGTCGGAATAGTTCAGGCCGATCGCGACGAATTTGGAGATGCCGGTGACGGGGGCACCGAAGCGGGGCTTGCCGGCGACGGCGGGCAGGGAGGCGGGATCGAGGGCAGCAAGCTTCTTCAGCGATTCCGGCGTGTAGGCATCGCCGGTCAGGTCCTTCAGATGGGCCGAGAGGTCGCGGAGCTGGCCGGATTTGTCGATCAGACCGGGCTTTTCCGCACTCTTTTCGCCATAACGAACAAGCTTCATGTTGATCACTCCCTACGATGTCCTGAGGATTGTTACTGGTATACCTCGACACGCTTCATGGAACAGCGCGCCGGGAAATTCAACCGCCCTGAGCGCGCTGCATTGCTGCCAAGCCTTATTTCAAGGCCATTTCGGTCCAATCAGCCCAGCGCGATAAACCTGAACGCGTCGCCGTCGCGCTTGATGTGGCCGGCATTGAAATGCCCGCCGATCACCAGCGTCGACGTATCGGCAAAGCGCGCGAACAATTCGCGCCGCGTCGCGGCCGATTGCTGCTGGTCGGAGTCCGCGGTAGACGACCAGTCGAGGTGGTACATCTGGCAGGGATGATGCGCGACATCGCCGGTCAAGAGGCCTTCCTCGCCGCCGGACCTGATGTGGATGCTCATATGGCCGGGGCTGTGTCCGGGCGTCGGGATCAGCGTGATCTCCTCGGTCAGCCGGTGATCGCTCGGCACCAGTTCGGCCTTGCCGGCATCCGCGATCGGCTTCACGGAATCGGCGAACACGGCGGCATGCGCGGGATCGTCGCTATGGTCGCGCCAGTGCTCGTATTCGGTCTTGCCGAACACGTAGCGCGCCTTGGCGAAGGTCGGGACCCATTTGCCGCCGACGAGCTTGGTGTTCCAGCCGACATGGTCGACATGCAGATGCGTGCACAGCACGGTGTCGATGCTGTCTGGGGCAAATCCGGCTGTGGTCAGTTTTTCCAGGAACGGATCGCTGCGGTTGTTCCAGGTCGGCACGTTGCGGCCCTGCTTGTCGTTGCCGAGCCCGGTGTCGACGATGATGCGGTGCTCCGGCGTTTCCACCAGCAGCGAATGGATCGACATCTTCAGCCGGCCGTCCTCGTTGGCGAAATGCGGGATCAGCCAGGGCAGGCTCTGGATCTCTTCCCGGCCGGCCAGCGGCAGGATGAAGCGGGTGCTGCCGACCGTCTCGAGCTCGACGACTTTCGTGATCCTGACCTTGCCTACGGTCCAGTGCATGCGGCGTGTCCTCTATTTTTTTGTTGCTCTTGCCGGACCATGCGGGTTTCCGCACGCCGACGCAATGGATCAAGTCGGCGCCTCCTGCGTTACCGCCTCGTTGGACGAAGGAGTGTGCAATGCCGGAACTCGCAATCTCCCCTGAAAAGGTCGGCTTCTTGATCGAGAAGGCGCGGGAATTCGACGTCAAGGAGGGGCTCGTCGATCCCGACTCCGGCTCGAACGGCGCCGACGATGACATGATCGATGTGCTGGAGGATGACGGCACCGATCCGGTGGCGCGCGAGATCACCGGCTTCATCAACGCGCTCAGCGAGGACGAGCAGGTCGACCTCGTCGCCCTGATGCGGCTCGGCCGCGGCGACGGCACGATCGAGGAATGGGCCGATCTGCGCCGCGAGGCGGCGCGCGGACGCACCGGCCATGTCGCCAACTATCTGTTGGGCGAGCCGATGCTCGGCGATCTCCTGGCTGAAGGACTCGACGAGTTTGGCCTGGGGCCGAGCGACGAACGCATCACGCCGATCCACTAAGGATGCGGCTCCTTGCTTACCTCGCCCCGCTTGCGGGGAGAGGTCGGAATTCAAGCGTAGCTTGAATTCCGGGTGAGGGGGGCCTCCGCAATCTTTGCCTTCACCGTCTTTGCGGTGACAGCCCCTCACCCCAACCCTCTCCCCGTAAGAACGGGGAGAGGGAGCAGGAAGGAGAAACCGTGCTAACGCGCGCAGTCGACGATCACGGTGCCGATCTTGTCGCCCTTCTCGACGGCGAGATGGGCGTCGGCGGTCTCGGCGAGCGCGAATTGCCCGGCGATATTGTGCACGCGGGTGCCCGACGCCAGCCATTTGGTGATGTCGGCCTGCGCGGCCGCGAGCAGCGGCGGCGGCAGCGCGAACAGCACCAGCGAGCGCACGGTGATGCATTTCTCCATTAATTCGCGCACCGGCAGCGTGGGGGTGCGGTTGCCGTTGGTGGCGTAGACCGCGATCGTCGAGTTCATGGCCATGATCTTCAGCGTGGTCGCGAGATTGCCGCCGAAATCGACGTCGATCACGCGGTCGGCACCGCGGTTCTCGGTGAAGGCCATCACCTTGGAGACGACATCCTCGGTCCGGTAGTTGACGACGGTGTCGGCGCCGGCGAGCCGTGCCTCGACGTCCTTGACCTGCGAACTGACGGTCGCAATTACGCGCGCGCCGCCCCATTTTGCCAATTGCACGGCGTAGTGGCCGACCGCGCCGGCGCCGCCGGTAACCAGCACCGTCTGCCCGGAGATCGGACCGTCGGCGAACAGCGCGCACCACGCGGTCATGCAGGGGATGCCGAGCGTAGCACCTGCCGCGAACGACACGTCCTGCGGCAGCGGCGTCACCAGATAGTCGGCCAGCGTGATGTATTCGGCCGCGGTGCCGAAGGCGCGGCCGTTGCGCTGGCCGTTGAACAGCCAGACGCGATCACCGACGGCAAAGCGCGTGACGCCTTCGCCGACCTGGTCGATGATTCCGGCGCCGTCGCTGTTCGGGATCACGCGCGGGAATTCCATCGCGCGATAGTTGCCGCTGCGGCGGCCGACATCGGCCGGGTTGACGCCGGACGCCTCGAGGCGAACCCGGACTTCACCGGGACCAGCCTCGGGCGTCGGCATCTCGCCGACGGTAAGCACCGTCGGCGCCGCGCCGGTCCGTTCGTACCAAACAGCTCTCACAACGTACCTGGGAAGGCACCGCCGTCGAGCAACAGGTTCTGCCCGGTGATGAAGCCGGCCTTGGCGCCGCACAGGAATGCGCAGGCATAGCCGAATTCGTCGGGATCGCCGAAGCGGCCGGCGGGGTTCAGCTTGGCGCGCTCGGCCAGGACCTGCTCGGCCGAGATGCCGCGCTTCTCGGCCTCGGGCTTCGCGGTGCCGCGCAGGCGGTCGGTCTCGAACGGGCCCGGCAGCAGGCCGTTGATGGTGACGTTGTTGATCACGGTCTTGCGCGACAGGCCGGCGACGAAGCCGGTGAGGCCGGCGCGGGCGCCGTTGGACAGGCCGAGGATCTCGATCGGCGCCTTCACCGCCGCCGAGGTGATGTTGACGATGCGGCCGAACTTGCGCGCCATCATGCCGTCGACGGTCGCCTTGATCAGCTCGATCGGCGTCAGCATGTTGGCGTCGATCGCCTTGATCCAGTCGTCGCGGGTCCAGTTGCGGAAATCGCCCGGCGGCGGGCCGCCGGCATTGTTGATCAGGATGTCGGGCTCGGGGCAGGCCTTGAGCACGGCTTCGCGTCCCGCCGCCGTCGTGATGTCGCCGACGATCTCGGTGACGGTGACGCCGGGGTGCGCCTTGCGGATTTCGTCGGCGGTCTGCTTCAGCGCCTCGGCGCCGCGCGCCGTCAGGGTAACGTGCACCCCCTCATTGGCGAGCGCGATCGCGCAGGCGCGGCCCAGTCCCTTGCTCGATGCGCAGACGATGGCACGGCGGCCTTTGATTCCAAGATCCACGGTTCACTCCCTGTGATGTCGGTCGGTTTGTAAAGGTTTGATTGCACCAGTCTAGCGAAGCTCGGCGGCGCCGATAAGGGACGTGCAATGCATAAGTGCATGCCGGGCAGGAACAGTGCGGTGGGCCGGCGCCCTAGATGCGTTGCTCGCGCCGCAGCCGCTCGATCGCCATGGTGGCCTCGGGCGGCAGCGAGCGGAATCCGGCCTGTCCGGCCGCGGAGAACAACGGCCGCAATTGCGATCCGTTGAGGAATTGCGGCTGTCTGGCGAGCGGCACCAACTGATCGAACACCAGCACCAGCGTGGTCACGACGAGGCCGACCCTGATGGCGCCGAGCAGCGCGCCGCCGAGGCGGTCGCCGATCCCGATCTCCGAGCCGATGGTGTCGTCGAGCATCGTCCGCGCCATCTTTCCGAGGATGACGCCAATCAGGAGAAAGAGGCCGAACAGCAGCACGCCATTGGGCGGAAACGGCGACGACGGCAGCGTCGCGATGTGGGGCCCGATCATCGCCAGCGCGGCGACCGCAAGCGGCATGGCGACGAGATAGGCCAGGATAGTGACCGCGCTGCGCAACAGGCCGGTCGTGAAGCCGGTCACCACTGCGAACACCGACCCGAGGATGACGGCAAGGTCGAAGAGATTCATGGATGAGGAATTCCTGCCCCAATCTCCTACTGTCCCCTGGTTGATCAAACCTGCTTACATCAGGGACAATTGTCGCTATCACTCGTCCGCTTCAATCCGGGAACCTGTCGATGTCCGACCTATTCGATGTCAGTAAAGAAATCATCCTCATCACCGGCGCCTCGCAGGGGCTCGGGCGGCAATTCGCCCGCGTGCTGGCGGCACATGGCGCCGCGGTGGTGCTGGCCGCGCGCCAGACCCCGAAGCTGAAAAGCCTCGCGGAGGAGATCAAGGCCAAGGGCGGCCGCGCTGCCGCGGTGCAGATGGACGTCGCGGATATTTCCGGCATCGCGAAAGCGCTCGACGCCGCGGAAGCCGCGCTCGGTCCGGTCACGGTCCTGATCAACAATGCCGGCATCGCGATCGAGAAGCTCGCGACCGAGCAGACCGAGGCGGATTGGGACGCCGTGATTGGCGCTAATCTGAAGGGCGCCTACTTCCTCGCGACCGACCTTGCGCGGCGCATGATGGCGCGCAAGCAGCCGGGCAATATCATCAACGTCGCGTCCGTGCTCGGGCAGGGCGTGCTCAAGGCGGTGTCGCCCTACGCGATCTCCAAGGCCGGCATGATCCAGGGTACCAAGGCGATGGCGCTGGAGCTCGCCGGCAACAACATCCGGGTCAACGCGCTGGCGCCGGGCTATATCGATACCGAGATGAACCATGATTTCTGGTCGACGCCGGCAGGCGAGCGGCTCGCCAAGCGCATCCCGCAGCGCCGGGTCGGTGCCGAGTCCGATCTCGACGGCGCGATCATGCTGCTGGCCTCGAACGCCTCGCGCTACATGACCGGGACGGTGGTGACGGTGGATGGCGGGTTCTTGCTGAACTAGCTTTGTAGCCCGGATGAAGCGCAGCGAAATCCGGGGAGCATGCGTGAAGGTCCCGGATTACGCTTCGCTTCATCCGGGCTACGATTGCAACGCATCAGGTCACGAGCACGGCCCGAGGCAGTCGGGCGCAGTTTCTGGATAATAGAAGAATGCCGCTGATTTGCCCGACGAGTCAAGTCGCCGTGTCGAAGCCGGCAGCCCCAGCCCCCCCCCGGCTCCTTTGCATGGGGTTGTTTTCGATATTTTGGCAATGCGGCCCTGCGACGGCAGCCTCATAGGGGGGCAAAGGCGCTCTTGCGCCGTGCCCACCCTACGCATTGGTCACCCCGCCCGCATCTCCGCCCTGATCATGTCGGCCGCCTTCTCGCCGATCATGATGGTCGGTGCATTGGTGTTGCCGCCTATCAGGGTCGGCATGATCGAGGCGTCGACTACGCGCAGGCCTTCGAGCCCGTGCACGCGCAGCTTCGGATCGACCACCGCGAGCGGATCGCCGGTGCCCATCTTGCAGGTGCCGACCGGGTGATAGACTGTGTCGACGCGCTCGCGCAGAATGCTGCGGATATCGTCGTCGGTGCGGACGTTGGACGTGAACACATCCTTCTGCTGCAGGGCGCGCAGCGCCGGCGCCTCCATCAGCCGCCGCGTGGTCTTGTAGCCCGCCACCATCGATTCGAGATCGTCTTCCTCGCCGAGGAAGTTGGGGTCGATCAGCGGCGCCCGCATCGGGTCGCTGCCGGCCAGCGCGACGCTGCCGCGGCTCTTCGGCCGCAGCAGGCAGACATGGCAGGAGAAGCCGGTGCCGCCGTGGCGCTTGCGGCCGTGGTCGTCGACCATCGCCATGCCGAAATGCAGCTGGATGTCGGGGATGTCGAGATCGGGCCGCGTCTTCAGGAAGCCGCCGCATTCGGCGAAGTTCGAGGTGAGGGGGCCGCGGCGCTCGCGCCGATATTGCATGATGGCGCGGACGAGCCGCGGCATGCCCTTCAGCGAGATGCCGGCGAAGTTCGGATTGTCGGACATGTAGCCGAAGATGAAATCGGGATGGTCCTGCAGGTTTTGGCCGACGCCGGGCAGATGATGCACGCTGGCGAGGCCGTGCTTGCCGAGCGCTGCGGCATCGCCGACGCCCGACAGCATCAACAGCTGCGGCGACTGGAACGCGCCGGCGGCAAGCAGGACTTCGCGCCGCGCGTGGATTTGCTTCAGCTCCTTGCCCTGCCGGTATTCGACGCCGACCGCGCGCTTACCCTCGAACAGGATGCGCGTCGCGTGCGCATTGGTCTCGACGCGAAGGTTGGGACGCCTGCCGATATGCGGATGCACATAAGCGCGTGCCGCGCTCCAGCGCTCGCCGTTGCGTTGCGTCACCTGGTAGATGCCGAGGCCCTCATGGTCGTCGGCATTGAAATCCTCGCGGATGCGGAATTGCGCCTCTTGCGCCGCCTGCAGGAAGGTCTGCTGGATCGGATTGCCGGAGCGCAGCTTGTTGACGGCGAGCGGGCCGCCCTTGCCGTGATACTCGCCGTCGAAATCGGAATTGTCTTCCGAGCGCTTGAAATAGGGCAGCACGTCGGCGAACGCCCAGCCGGTATTGCCGAGCGCGGCCCAGTGGTCGTAATCGGCGCGATGGCCGCGAATGTAGACCATGGCGTTGATCGCCGAGGAGCCGCCGAGCCCCTTGCCGCGCGGCTGATAGCCGATGCGGCCGTTGAGGCCTTTCTGCGGCACGGTGTTGAAGGCCCAGTTGTTGACGGTGCCCGCGACCATCAGCACCAGGGCGCCCGGCGTGGTGACGACCCAATTGTCATTGGTGCCGCCGGCATCGAGAAGCGCCACCGACGTCGCCGGATCCTCCGACAGCCGCCCCGCCACCGCGCAGCCGCCGGAGCCCGCGCCCACCACCACGAAATCGAATGTGTCAGTCACGCATCTTCCCCCTTGGTCTTCGTTTTGCGTCATTGCGAGCGCAGCGAAGCAATCCATCTATCCGTTATGCGGCGCTATGGATTGCTTCGCTGCGCTCGCAATGACGGTGTGAATCCTACGACAACATCCGCATCAGCTTCTCCAGCCGCGCGACCTTCGCGCCATAGGGCGGATAGAGATCGGCAAGCCGGTTGAAGCGCGAGCGGTAGAACACCGGCTTGAATTTGGTCAGCGTCTTGAATCCCCACTCGCCGTGATAGGCGCCCGTGCCGGAGGCGCCGACGCCGCCCATCGGTTGATAGGCCTGCGCGAAGTGGAACAGGCAGTCATTGACGGTGACGCCGCCGGACACCGTGCGCGCCAGCACCGCATCGCGGGCGGCGCTGTCGGTGCCGAACCAGTATAGCGCCAGCGGGCGTTCGCGGCTGTTGACGAAGGCGATCGCCTCCGCCGCATCGCGCACGCCGATGACCGGCAACAGCGGCCCGAAGATCTCCTCCTGCATCACCGTCATGTCCGGCGTCGCGTCAACGATCACGGTCGGCGGAAATTTGCGCCTCGCCTTCCACTCGCGGTCGTTCGGCGCTGCCGGCTGCATGATGGTCGCGCCTTTCGCGGCGGCGTCGGCGACCAGCCCCTCGAGGCGTGCATAGTGCCGATCCGAGACGATCGACGTGTAATCGGCGTTATCGGGATCGGTACCGAACATGTGCTGCATGTGACCCTGTAGCCGCATCGCGAAGGGTTGCACCGAGGCCTGCGGCACCAGCGCGTAATCGGGCGCGATGCAGGTTTGGCCGGCATTGAGCAGCTTGCCATAGGCGATGCGCTGCGCGGCTTCGTCGATGTCGGCGGAGCCGTCGACGATCACGGGCGACTTGCCGCCGAGCTCCAGCGTCACCGGCGTCAAATTGCGGCCACAGGCTTCGGCCACCAGCTGGCCGACCCGCGTCGAACCGGTGAAAATCAGATGATCGAACGGCAGCGCGGCAAACGCCCTTGCGATTTCGTCGTCGATATCGGTGACCGCGAGCTCGGTGACATCGAATTTTTTTGCGATCGTCTCCATCAGCAACCCGGCAAAGCGCGGCACCAGCTCGCTCGGCTTGATGATGGCGCGGTTGCCGGCCGCGATCGCGGCGACCGCGGGCGCCAGGGTCAGCTGCAGCGGATAATTCCACGGCGCGATGATGCCGACCACGCCGAGCGGCTGCGGCATCAGCCGGTTCTTGGCCGGCGCGAACTGGACCGTGGTCGGGACCTTCCGCGGCGCCATCCAGCCTTTGAGGTGCTTGGCCGCGTGCCTGATCTCGCCGAGCACCAGCATGGTCTCGGCGATCGCGGTCTCGACGGTGCAGCGGTGGCCGAAATCGGCCGAGATCGCCGCCTCGAATCGCGCCTCATTCTCGGTCAGCGCGGCGCGCAGGCGGCGCAGCCGGTCGAGCCGTGCCTGCAATGTCGGCGCCGGCTCGCTGCGCGACAGCTCGAACTGGCGATGAAAGGCCTCCTCAAGCGCATGCAGCCCCGGGCTCTTCAATGGCCGGTCCATGGCATTTCCCCCTCGGATGACGTTTTCTTGACGATTTTGTTGCGCGCCAAGCTCCGCTTTTGCGCGCGGTCTGGCAAGGCCCGGTTCCCCGGCGGTAAATCCTGCCGGCAAAGCCGGCGATTTCGGCGTCACAAAATCCTCAAAAACCCGCATCCGGGGCTTTCCAAACCGGGCTCACGTTGATACATACGCCCCGCACCCGATGGCCTCGGCCCGGGTCGCCTTCTCAGGAAGCTCCCGGACGGATCGATCGGCGCCGTTGAAAAGCGTTGGCCGGCCGGCTCAGGCACCCTTTCTGCAAGGCACGCAACGGTTTAACGCGGGGTGGAGCAGCCCGGTAGCTCGTCAGGCTCATAACCTGAAGGTCATAGGTTCAAATCCTATCCCCGCAACCAAGTCCGGACCAACCGGTTCCGACAAAATGGCCCGCATTTCGCGGGCCATTTTTGCTTTGGGAGGACAATCGGGCCTCGTGTCGTCGACCGATTGGGCGCAGATCACGGCGTTTCCGCAACGCGGGCCGCTCCCTAGACGATGAAATGGAATTCGTGCCACGCACTCCAGCTGATGCCATCGCTGGCGCGAACCCAAAGGTCGTCAGGCACGGTACCGCCCTGGAATGACGTGCTCGCAATTTGGGCCGCGCTGACGTTGATGGCGGTGCCGGTGGGCTGCGCATTCCCGCCAATGCTCCAGTGGCCGCTGCTTGCCGACGGCGTCGAATCCCAGAGTTGATATTGTGCGATACTGTCGCCGTCGGCATCCGCGACTGAAAACAGAGTTAGTGCGGCCACGCTCTGGTTAGCCGTCGCGTGGAAGTCGGACGCGGTCACCAACGGAGCGCTGTCAACCGGCGCGGTGACGTGAAATTCCTTCCACGCCCCCCAGGCAAAGCCGTCGTAAGCCCTCACCCAGAGATCGTCCGAACCCGAGCCGCTTTGAAAGCTTGTGCTCGAAAGTTGAGCTGCCGTGACATTGATGGCGGCATTGGTGCCTTGGGCGACTCCCCCGACCACCCAGTGCCCGCTGCTCGCATCCGCCGTCGAATCCCACACCTGATAGTTTGTGATGGTGTCGGCATGCAAACGATGACCCAGTACGCGTTCTGGGACACCGGCGGCAATGGCCATTGGGTGGTGAATGGCGTCGCGCAAGCAGCCGGCACCAACATC
>NZ_JAUMTJ010000018.1:38471-149333 GCF_032654765.1 Bradyrhizobium sp. 33ap4
TGGGTGGTGAATGGCGTCGCGCAAGCAGCCGGCACCAACATCGAGGTGTCGGCGGCGAACCTGTCGCAGGTGAGTTACGTGTTCGGTCCCGGCGGCTCGCCGTCGGATACGCTCTGGGTGCGGGCCAATGATGGCACCCAGTGGGGGAGGTGGACGGCCTTTGCGGCCACGGCAACCGACCAGCCGCCGGTGGTCTCGGCCTCGAACGTTACGACGGTCTCCGGGCAGGTCTTTGCTGCTTCGAGCCTATTCAGCGTGACGGACGCGGACGGCGATACCATGACGAAATACGCGTTGTGGGATACCAACGGCAACGGGCATTGGAGCGTCAACGGAGCGACGCAGGCTGCGAATGTCGAGGTCGACATCACGGCGGCGCAACTTTCCGAGACCACCTATCAGGCCGGCTCGGGTACGGACCAGCTCTGGATCCGGGCCTATGACGGCATCGCATGGGGAGCGTGGCAGCCGTTCTACGCGACCGGAGAGAGCCCCAGCACTGCCACCATCGCAGCGGGTACCACCCTGGAATTGACGGGGGCTTCGAACGCCGCCGTTACGTTCCTGGGCAGCACGGGGACGCTGAAGCTCGACAATTCCGCGAGCTTCACCGGAACTGTCGCCGGGATGTCCGGTTCGGACACGATCGATTTCGCGAACATCAATTTCGCGAACGTTCAAACGCCGACCTTCACCGGAAACGCCTCGGGCGGAACGCTCACGGTGACGGACGGCACTGTCACCGCCAGCATTGCGCTGCTGGGCAACTACATGGCTTCCACATTCACGGCCTCGAGCGACGGCCATGGTGGTACCTCGGTCGTCGATCCGCCGGCGATGCAGGTCAGTCAGCTTGCGCAGCCGCAGCATGCGTAGGGGCTTGAGATAGGGCGGCTGTGGAGGGCCTGTTGCGGGCCCTCCGCAACCAAGATCGCTCAACCGGCAAAGTTGAAAGGCCCGCCTCCTGGCGGGCCTTTTTCTTGTCTTGCAGCGTTTCCGCGACGCCGCGCGACACCTAACGCCTCGTTGCTCAGTACCTGATCACAGCGACGAGCCGTTACAGGCTGCTTCCGCCGCCTGGTCGTCCACATTCGGGTCGGCCGCGGCGGTGGCCCAGGCGAGCTCGACGAGGGTCACGATCCGCCGGCCGGCACCGTCGAGCTGGCAGACGATCAGGCCTTGTTCTTCGATGTAGGTCAGAAGATGCCGGGCACGGCGCAGCGAATGCGTGCCGTAGGCGCGGGCGATCGCGGCATCGCTCGGGCACGGCCAGCCCTCCTTCGCGGCGCGGGCGATCATCATGAAGACGCCCTGCATGTCCTCGGGCAACAGCGCGGCACGCAACGAGACGTCCTGCCAGGCGTCGTCCTCCGCGACATCAGCGCCGAGCCCGGCGCGGGCGCGCGTCAGCATCCGGCGGAAATCGGTCAGCTCCGGCACCACGGCACCGAGACCCTCGATGCGGCAGCGGACCACGAACTCCTGATAGAGCACGCCGATGGCGCGGAAGCCGGCGTCGGGCTCGGCGAGGATAGCGCGCAGGATACGGTCCAACCGTTCACGCCGCTCGGCCAATTGCTCGGCGCTCGGCGGCGGCTCCGCAGCTTCGGGATCTGGCTCCGGTGCCGGCTGCTTGGCGGCCATCAACTGGCTGAGCAGGTCCGGCGACGGCGTCCGGCGCTGCGGCCGCACCGCTTCCGGCGGCGGAGCGGCGAGGATGATCGCGCGTGCGTCCTCCAGTGCCGCTTCAGGCAGCGGCATCAACCGCGGCGCCGCATTGCGCGGCTGGGTGTCGGTCGGACCGATGCGCAAGCCCAGCGGACGGCGGGAGAGCGCAGGTCCCAGCGCCATGAATTGTCCGCGCTCGAGGTCGCGGAAGGCTTCCGCCTGCCGCCGTTCCATGCCGAGCAGGTCGGCGGCGCGCGCCATGTCGATATCGAGGAAGGTGCGGCCCATCAGGAAGTTCGACGCTTCGGCCGCAACATTCTTGGCGAGCTTCGCCAGCCGCTGGGTTGCGATGATCCCGGCGAGCCCGCGCTTGCGACCGCGGCACATCAAATTGGTCATTGCACCGAGCGAAAGCTTGCGCGCCTCGTCGGACACCTCGCCCGCGACCGCCGGCGCGAACAGCTGCGCCTCGTCCACCACCACCAGCATCGGATACCAGTGGTCGCGGGCGACGTCGAACAGCCCGCCGAGGAAGGCCGCGGCGCGCCGCATCTGGTTCTCGGCGTCGAGTCCTTCGAGATTGAGCACCGTGGAGACGCGATGGATGCGCACGCGCTCGCCGGCGACCTGCAGGCTGCGCTCGGTGTGGTCCTCGGCGTCGATGACGAGGTGGCCAAATCGTTCGGCCAGGGTGACGAAATCACCTTCAGGATCGATGATGGTCTGCTGCACCCAGGGGGCGCTCTGTTCCAATAGCCGGCGCAGCAGATGGGATTTGCCGGAACCCGAATTGCCTTGTACCAAGAGGCGCGTCGCCAATAGCTCCTCGAGGTCGATGGCCGCCGAAGTGCCGGCCGTCGTTTGTCCCATCTCGATCGCTACGGTCATGTCCCGACTCAAATTGCCCTTGCGGAGAGGCGGCTTAACAAGCTGATCGCGCCGCGTCGAGCGAACCGCACCATCATCCCCAGGCGCGGCCGGGAGGCGGACGGTGTTGATGCTCGCCGGACGAGATGAAGATTGATCGAGCCACTACAACGTGTTGGCTTGCATGTCTGATGTAGATTTTTTCGAACCAGTTCCTGTTCAGCTGCGCGATCCGGCCCGGTTCGGACCCGCTCTTATTTAAGCAGCCCGTCGAACTCTCAGCCCGTCGAACTCAATGTCTGAGTTCAACTACGACGCATTCATTTCCTACATTCTTCCGGATCCAAACGGGATTGATCCCAGCTTGCAAGGCTCGCGTTGTCGAAGGCATCCGCCAAAAATCGAAGGTTTCACGGATCTTATCCCCGCTCACGCGCGCATGTGGCGGAGCGATCCTGATGTCGGGAGCGAGATGGTCGATCGCGTAAATCTTTCCGGCGTCGGTATTGATCTTTGCCGTTATCGCGTTCGGGCAGGTCTCGGCGCCCCTCGGCGACGGGATCTGGGACCAGGCCTCCTGGCTCGCACTTGCCGTGCCGCTGGTCATCATCGCTTTCTACATTTTCCGGCGTTCCGCGCGTCCTTCGTAGAAGGAGCGGGCGTTCGCAGTGACGTCGATGTGATCGGCGTCGCTATTCTCATGCCGGATACCTCCGTCCCGTTTGCCGGTGGTGTCTCGGCGCGCAAACCTCGTCATAGTCCGCCGCACAAAAGAAACGTGCGAGGAAACATGACTGAGAGCACCGTCGATACGCTTGCGCCGTCGGTCGCGGCGCCTGGCGCAGTGTCGCCGCGAAAAGTGTTTTGGGCGACCTGGTTCGGTTGGATGCTCGATGGCTTCGATTCGTCGATGTACGCCTACATCCTGGTCGGCGCGTTGAGCGAATTGCTGCCCGCCAGCGGCATTGAGCCGAGCAAGGCCAGTATCGGCATCTATGGCGGGCTCTTGTTCTCGATCTTCATGCTGGGCTGGGCCTGCTCGATGGTCTGGGGCTGGGCCGCGGACCGTTACGGACGGGTCCGGATCATGTGCTGGACGGTGCTGGTCTACTCGCTGTTCACGGCGCTGTGCGGGCTTGCGACCGGTATCGTGATGTTCGCATTGTTTCGCTTTGTTGCCGGCTTCGGCATCGGCGGCGAATGGGCCGCGGGCACGCCGCTGCTGCAGGAATCCGTGCCGGAGAATACGCGGGTGCGGCTCGCCGGATGGCTGCACACGGCGACGCCGACCGGGCTATTCCTCGCCGCCGCCGTCACGCTTGCGATTGGCAGCACGCTGGGCTGGCGCGGCATGTTCCTGCTCGGCATTCTGCCCGCGCTGCTGATCGCGTATCTGCGCAGCAACATTCCCGAACCCGAGCGCAGGGCTGCGCACGAGCAGCCGTCGGTCGCGGCCTTGTTTGCCGGCGACCAGGCGCGCACCACCTGGGCCGCGGCGCTGATGATGGCCTGCATCATCTTCGGCCTTTGGTCGTCGAACTTCTGGGCCCCGACCGTGATCTCGACCAAGCTGGTCGCCGCGGGCGCGACGCCGGCGCACGCGCAGGAGATGGGCGCGGTGGCCGGCCTGATCACCAATGTCGGCACGCTGATCGGCTGCCTCCTTGTACCATGGCTAACGACCTGGCTCGGCAGCCGGCGCCGCACCGCGGTGCTGTTCTTCGTCGGCGGGCTGATCTCCGTCGTGGTCTCCTATGAGGTCGCGATCGAATGGCTCGACAGCCTGACGCTGTTCATGGTGCTGCTGCCGGTGCTCGGCTTCTTCACCAATGGTGTGTTCGGCCTGTTCACGATCTGGCTGCCGGAGATGTTTCCTTCGGCGCTGCGCGGCTCGGGCTCCGGCTTCGCCTTCAGCATGGGCCGCGTGCTCGGCGCCGCCGGCCCGACCCTGATCGGCGCGCTCGCCGCCCGCACCGGCAGCTTCCCGCTGGCGATTTCGATGCTGTCGCTGATCTATGTAGTCGGCCTGCCGCTGATCGCCCTGGCGCCGGAGACGGCCGGCAAGCCGCTGGCGAGATAGCAGGCTACTTTGCACGTTGCGCGCGGCTTCGGCCGCGCGCCGTCTTACTCCGCCGGCTTCGCGGTCGCTGGCGTCTGCGCGGCCACGGGCGTCTGCGCAGCTACGGGTACCTTCGCGGGCGCCTTGTCGACCTTCTTCGACCAGGAGCGGTAATAGGCGAGTGCGGTCATCAGCACGATGCCAACAATGCTGACCGCGATCTGCATCCAGATGCTGCCGGAGACCTCGACCAGCAGCACATGCGCGATGACCGCGAGGAAAACGCCGGTGCAGAACACTTCGAGCGACTGCTGGCCGCATTTGATGATCGGCTGGAAGATCGGCCATTCATATCCGGGCCATTCGCGCGGCAGGAAGCGGGTGACGAAGAAGGCGAGGACGATGAAGTGCAGCACGCGATAAGGCGCAAGGTTGGTCTTGTCGTTCGGATTGAAGGCGTCATAGAGCCAGGCCGGCATCGCCTGTCCGAGCTCCGGGAAGCGGCCCGCCAAGGTCATGACCAGCGCGAACAGCAGATAGGCGCCGCCGAGCCAAAGGAAGGCGCGCGAGCGGATGAACGCGATCGATTCGCTCGCGCCGCCGAGCGCGAACCAGCCGCCGAACACGAACAGGAACTGCCAGCAGAACGGATTGAAATACCATGAGCCGGACGGATAGGCCGGCAGGTTCCAGCCGAATTGCCGCGCCGCGAGATAGAGCAGGAACGAGGCCAGCAGCGTCAGATTGAGCTTGCGCAGCATCGCCCACAGCACCAGCGGATAGCACAGCATCAGCGCGATATAGAGCGGCAGCACATCCATGTTGACCGGTTTGAACGCCAGGATCAGGCCCTGATAGAGCGTCTCGGCCGGATTGTGCATGAAGCCCGCGACGTTGAATTCGTCCTGCAGGTTCGGGTCGTGGTAGCGCTGGGAGAGATAGCCGATCTCGGCGATATAGATCACGAACAGCAGGACGTGGGCGACATAGATCTGCCAAGCGCGCTTGATCAGGCGGGTGGCGCCGATCACGGTGCCGCGCTCGAGCATCATGCGCGCATAGACGAAGGATGCGGTGTAGCCGGAGATGAACACGAACAGATCGGCCGCGTCGCTGAAGCCGAAATTCTTCTGCGTGATCCAGTTCACCGCGTTGTTCGGGATGTGATCGAGATAGATCGCCCAGTTGGCGAAGCCGCGCAGCAGATCGAGGCGATAGTCGCGGCCACGCGGCGGCAGAACAGCCTTGACGTCCATCGGTACGCTCCCATCCCGAGTGCCCGCGTGTCCGGTCGCGGGTCGCCCACGACGTCATACTAGAACAGGATTTCGACGGTTGTGTATTGGTTTTCCGGAAACGGATCGCCGCCACAGCCGGCCAAACAGCGATGAATTTGGATCAAATCGTTCGCGCCGCGAACCACGCGGTGCGTAGGATGGGTAGAGCGAAGCGAAACCCATCGCTCCGTGTCGACCTGACGAATGATGGGTTTCGCTTCGCTCTACCCATTCTACGAGAGCCGGCCGCGCACCGGCGCGGCTAACGCTGCACAAACCCGTTATGCAGCGTGGTGAACAGCGCCTTGCCCTTCTTCACCAGATCGTATTTGCGGCCGTAAAGCAGCCAGACGGCGGTGAGGTGGCACATCCCGCCCATCATCAGCGACATCGCGGTGTAGGGATCGAGATTGCGGCGATAGGTGCCGGCGCGGCTCGCCTGCCTGATCAACTGCACATAGCGCAGCGCGTATCTGTCGACCGCCTTCTTGATCCGCGGTTCGGCGGCAAGCACGCTCGGCCAGATCTCGAGGAAGAACACCCGGCCCCAGCTCGGGTTGTCCTTGATGTACTGGAAGTTGGTGAGGAAGATGATGCGGAGCTGGTCGACGGGATCGCCACCCTTGACCAGCAGCGGCTCGGTCTTCTGATACAGCGCCTCGAAATTGCCTTCGGGCACATCGAGCACCAGCGCGCGCTTGTCCTCGAAATAATCATAGATGCTGGAGAGCGGTACTTTCGCCGCGGCGGCGACCTCGGTGAGCGAGGTTCCGTCGATGCCTTTTTCGCCAAACAGCTTGGTGGCCGCCGTGAGGATCTGCTCGCGCCGGTCGCGGCTGCGTTGCTGCTTGAGCTTGAGTGTCGTCCCCGAAGCCACGGTGGTCTCCAAGAGCGTTTTCGCGCGAAGTGGATACCGGTTCGCGCAAGGAAGACGCGTCAAAGCAGGAATCTCATCCCCGTAAAAAAAACAGTAAGGCAGCGGGATCGGAACACAAGTGCTATTGCGACGGGATACAGCGGTAAAGCCTGCGGGTCAGACCGGCGCGTTCCGCCGTTCATGTGTGCGGAACGCGTTGCGGGCAATGATCTGGCGCATGATCTCGGAGGTGCCGTCTAGAATGCGGACCACCCGCGTTTCCCGCCAGATGCGCTCGATCGGCAGGTCTCTTGAATAACCGGCACCGCCGAACAGCTGCATGGTCGTGTCGGCGACGCGCTGCACCATGTCGGCGCCGGTATATTTGGAGAGCGCTGCCGCGGCGGTGCGGGCGGCGGCATCGCCCCGGTCGTAACGCCAGGCTGCCTCATAGGCGACAAGCCGCGCGGCATGCAGCGAACTCGCCATGTCGGCGATCTGCCACTCGAGGCCCTGATGGTCGCGCAGCTTGCGTCCGAACGTCTCGCGCTCCGAGACATGGTCGAGAGCGTAGTCCAGCAGCTGGCTCGCCGCGCCGACGCAATAGGCGCCCCAATGGGTGCGCCCGGCATCCAGGCACCGCATCGCGATGGCGAATCCTTCGCCCTCCTGTCCCAGCAGATTCTCGCGCGGAATACGGCAATCCTCGAAGATCACTTCGGCGTGCTCCGAGCCGCGTCCGGCAGCCATCTCGACCAGGCGGCCGATGGCAAGGCCCGGCGTCTTTGCGTCGACGACAAAGGCCGCGATGCCCTTGGCGCCGGCGGAGGGATCGAGCGTGGCGAACACCGTGAAGACGCCGGCCGCGGGCGCATTGGTGATATAGGTCTTGCGGCCGTCGAGCACGTAATGATCGCCGTCCCGCCGCGCCCGGGTCTGGATCCGGGCGGCATCGGATCCGGCATTCGGTTCGGTCAGCGCGAACGCGCCGATCACCCGTCCGCTGGCGAGCTCCGGCAGCCATCGGTCGCGAATCGCCGGCTGCGCGTAGAGCTCGATCGCCTTCGAGCCGATGTGAACGTTGACCCCGCTCAGATAGTAGAAGGCGGTGTGGGCCTTCGCGAGCTCCTCGATCGCGATGCAGCTGCCCAGCATCGTGAGGCCGAGGCCGCCGAATTGCTTCGGCGTGTTGGTGCCGAACAATCCCATCCTGCGCAGGCCGGCCATGGCGCTGTCCGGCACCTTGCCGGTCGCCTCGATCGCGGCATCGTGCGGCTGTAGCTCGCTGCGCACGAATTCACGCATCCGGCCTTGCAGAACGCGGAGGTCGTCGGGAAGCTCAAAATGCATCGCAGGCACCAAAAGTCGAATAATCTTCGAAAAATGTTGCGCCGCCTTCCGGCAGATGTCAAGGTTTTGCGGAAGTTCCGGAGAATACGGCATGCTCGCAGGCTTGATGCAGCAGGTCCCGCTCACCCTCAATCTGGTGAGGGACGTGTCGCGGATCTCTATCCGAACAAGACGGTGACGACGCGGTATTGCGACCGCGTCCATGTCATCAGCTATGCGGAGCTGCTCGGCCGCGCGGGCCAGCTCGCCAACTTCCTCGCCGAGATCGGCGTCGAGCGCGGCATGCGCGTTGCCACGCTGGCCTGGAACTCGCGCCGTCACCTCGAGCTTTATCTCGCCGTGCCCTGCATGGGCGCGGTGCTGCACACCATCAATGCGCGCCTGCACGCGCTTGATATCGCAAGACTGCTCGCCCACGCCGAGGATCGGGTGCTGTTCGTCGATCGTTCGATCTGGCGAACCGTCGGGACGGAGATCGAGCTGCGCAACACGTTTGAAGCTCACTAAACGCTTCAACCCATCTTCCGACCATCGCATCTTCCGCCGCAACTTTGTCCACTTGTTACGGGACAAAACCACGAGTTGTGGACTGGCGACCTGTCGCTTTGGGGAGAAGATCATGCCACGTTCGTTTCAATCCAATTATTCCGTTCGGCTCTTCCTCGGCCTCGCCGCCGCCCTCACGATCGGGCTTGCCTCGCCGGTATCAGCGCAACAGGCCTCCGGCACCGCGCTGGCCCGCGTGCTCGTGCTCGGTACCGGCGGCACCATCGCGGGGCAGGCCAGCGCACGCGCCGGCAACGCCTATGACTCAGGCAAGGTCAGCGCAGCCAACCTGGTCGCGGCGATCCCGGGCATCGACAAGCTCGCCCAGATGTCGGCCGAGCAGATTTCGTCGATCGGCTCGCAGGACATGAACGACAACGTGTGGTTCGACCTCGTCAAGCGCATCCGCGCGGCCATTGACGACAAGGAGGTCGACGGCGTCGTCATCACCCATGGCACCGACACGATGGAGGAGACCGCGTTCTTCCTGCAAAACGTACTCGACACCGACGTCCCGATCGTGCTGGTCGGATCGATGCGGCCCTCGACCGCGATCGGCGCCGACGGTCCGGCCAATCTCTACGAGGCGATGCGGGTCGCATCGGCCCCGGAATCCCGCGGCCGCGGCGTGCTCGTGGTGCTCAACGACACCATCCATGCCGCGCGCTGGGTGCAGAAGACCAACACCACCAGCGTCGAGACGTTCCGCTCGCTCGAAGCCGGCCCGGTCGGCTATGTCGACACCGGCTCGCTGCGCTTCCTGCAGCCGGCCGCACCCGTCAAGGCTGCCAGGTTGAAGCTGCCGGATGCGCCGCCCTTGCCGCGGGTCGACATCATCTATTCGCACGCCAACATGGACGCCGCTGAGGTCGAGGATGCGGTCAGGCGCGGCGCCAAGGGCATCGTGCTGGCCGGCGTCGGCGACGGCAATTCATCGAAGGGCGCGATCGATGCGCTGGCCGCCGCGGCGAAGCAGGGCGTCGTGGTGGTGCGTTCGACCCGGGTCGGCTCAGGCTTCGTCAACCGCAACGTCGAGGTCGAGGACGACAAGCTCGGCTTCGCGGTCTCGCTCGATCTCAACCCGCAGAAGGCGCGGGTATTGCTCGAGCTCCTGATCGCGAACGGCATCACCGAGCCGTCGGCGGTTCAACAGGCGTTCGCGCGGTAGACCACCGGTTTTGAGGCGCCGTCGGCTTCGCCTGCGCGGCCTTGTTCGCCGCGCGCCACGCTGGGAGCAGCAGGGCGCGCGCTTCCGCGATGCGCGACATCACGGTGGTGACAGGAATGCCGGTGACTTCGGCGATCTCCTTGTAGGAGAGATCGATCATCTCGCGCAGCGCGATGACCTCGCCGAGCGGGGCGGGCAGGTCATGGATGAGTTGCCGGATGGTCGGGGTGTCGCGCCGTTCCGGCGTTACATTGTTGCCGGAGGGTTTCCGGTCGAGTTTCTCTTGGCAGACGGCTTTGAGGATCGCGAGCAGCCACGGCCTGATGGCCGGGCCGCGAACGCCGTCGAACCGGCGCAGTGCGCGCCGATAGCATTCCTGCACGGCCAGTTCGGCGTCCGCCTCGGTCCGCATCAGGACCTGGGCGAACGCGTAGGCATCGTCGAGACACGGCAATGCCGCGTCGCGAAACTGCTGCGCCGTTTTATTCCCGGCTTTCGCACTTCGCATCATAGGGTTGCATCTCGTGAATAGCTTTACCGGCAATCGGCGCAGTGGTATCAGGCTCCGCGCCGGAGTCGTGGACCGTCGCGCCAAGCGTAGGGACAGGAACGACGTGCGCACACGACATGCGCGCGGCGGACAGCAAGCGATCGATCGTGTCAGCCCTGATCGATCGAGCGTCGGAGCGCGGATCATGTCCGAGACACAGGTGCCCAACCGGTTCTCGATTTTCCATCATGGGCTGGCCAAAGGGCCGGCCTATGAGGCTTGGCGCGAAGGGATTTGCCGCGGCTTCTGCCGGCTCGACGTCGGACCGACCGACGACAACCGCATCGACTGCCACAACGAGTTTACGCTGCTGCATACGGTCGCCATCGCGACGCCGCGCGGCGGCTCGGCCCGCTTCGCCCGCACCCGCGCGCTTCTGAATGACGGCTGCGACGACCTCGTCCTGATCTCTGCGACGCGCGGCACGGTGCAGGTCACGCAGGCAGGCAAGGCGATCGAGCTTCAGCGCGGCCAGATGTGCCTCACCGAAATGAATATCGTCGGCACCGCCGACCTCACCCGGTCGGGCAGCTTTACGACGACGCGGTTTCCGCGGCGCCTGCTGCTCCAGGTCGCACCATTGGTGGAAACGCAGCTGGCGCGGGTACTCGGGCGCGAGCCGGCCCTGGGCGCGATGATCGAGCGCTATTCCGTGCTCTGCACCGAGCTTGCCGGCGATCTGGACGTGCCCGGCCAGCGGGCGGCGGCGCACCATCTCGCCGACCTGGCGGGTCTCGTTCTCGGCAGCAGCGCCGAGACAAAGCAGCTGTCGGCACGCGACGGCGTGGCGAAGGCGCGGCTCGATCTGATGAAGGCCGATGTTCTCAAAAATCTCGACAACGGTAAGCTCACGATCGAAGCCATAGCAAAGGCGAATGCGCTGAGCACCCGCCAGGCGCAGCGCCTGTTCGCGTCCGCAGGAACGACATTCTCGGAGTTCGTCCTCGAGCAGCGCCTGCTGCGGGCGCGCCGGCTACTGCTGCACGAAGAGGGCGCCGGCCGCAAGGTCAGCGACATCGCCTATACGGTCGGCTTCAACGACTTGTCCTATTTCCATCGCGCGTTCCGCCGGAAGTTCGGCATAGCACCGGCGGAGATGCAGATGGAACTGGGGCGGCGGCATTGAACGCCTCCTGCCGCGGCGCTAGATCAGCAGACCAGCTTCATCGCAACGAGGGCGCTGCCAATGCCTCTGTGGACCTGCGAACAATGCGGCGCGCAATTTCCTGAGACCGCTGCGCCGCCGCCGGCTTGCCCGATCTGCGAGGACGAGCGGCAATATGTGAACTGGAAGGGGCAGGCGTGGCTGACGCGCGAGGAGCTCGCAGAGCGGCACAAACTGGTCTGTCGCGACGATCTTGGCCTCGTCGGGATCGCGCTCGAGCCGTCCTTTGCGATCGGGCAGCGCGCGCTGCTGGTGCCGGACCGCGGCGGCTGCGTGATGTGGGACTGCGTGCCGCTGGCAACCGCCGAGGCGATCGCCCATGTCAGATCGCTCGGCGGGCTGAAGGCGATTGCGATCTCGCATCCGCATTATTATGGCGCGGTCGCCGACTGGAGCGCGGCGTTCGACAATGCCCCGGTCTATCTGCACGGCGACGATGCACAATGGGTGACGCGGCCTTATCCGTCGATCGTGCCGTGGCAGGGGGACAGCCATCGCATCTCCGACGACATCCTGCTGGTGCGCGGCGGCGGGCATTTTGCCGGCGCCACCATGCTGCATTGGCGCAATGGCGCCGACGGGCGCGGCGCGCTTCTGACCGGGGATATCGCGATGGTGGCGATGGACCGCCGCTCGGTCAGCTTCATGTATTCCTACCCGAACTATATCCCGCTCAATGCATCAGCGGTCCGCCGCCTCGCGCGCGCGGTCGAGCCGCTGGCCTATGATCGGATCTATGGCGCCTGGTGGGGCAAGAACATCGCCTCCGACGCCAAGGCGGCGTTCGACCGCTCGGTGCAGCGCTATCTCGCGGCGATCTCGGACTGACGGTTCCGGCCGCTTTTGGCAACCTTGCCACGCGGCGCGATCGCGCTATATCAGGGCTTTCCCGCCCCTTACCGATTGTCCGAGTTTCCGCATGACCACAACTGCCGCTGCCGAATCCCAGCCATTCCAGGCCGAGGTTGCCGAATTGCTGCACCTGATGGTGCATTCGGTCTATTCCGAGACCGATATCTTCCTGCGCGAGTTGATCTCGAACGCGTCGGATGCCTGCGACAAGCTGCGCTACGAGGCGATCGCCAATCCGTCCCTGATCACGGACGGCACGCCGCCGGAGATCAGGATCGTCCCGAACAAGGCGGCCAACACGCTTGCCGTGGTTGATACCGGCATCGGCATGGAGCGCCAGGAGCTGATCGACAATCTCGGCACCATCGCGCGCTCCGGCACCAGATCGTTCCTGTCGAAGCTCACCGAGGCCAAGGACGGCGCCAACCTGATCGGCCAGTTCGGCGTCGGCTTCTATGCCGCCTTCATGGTCGCCGAAAAGATCGTCGTCACCAGCCGCCGCGCCGGCTCGGACGAGGTGTGGGTGTGGACGTCGGAAGGCGGCAGCGGCTTCGAGATCGCACCGGGGGGCGAAGAGGCCGCCCAGCGTGTCGCGCGCGGCACCGAGATCGTGCTGCATCTGAAGAAGGACGCCGCCAAGTATCTCGAGGCCTACGAGATCGAGCGCATCGTCCGCGAATATTCCGACAACATCCAGTTTCCGATCCTGCTGGTGCCGGAAGAGGGCGAGCCGCGCCAGATCAACTCGGCGAGCGCGCTGTGGCAGCGCTCGAAATCCGAGCTCAAGCCGGAGGATTACGCCCAGGCCTACAAGCAGATCGCCGGCGCGTTCGACGAGCCGGCGATGACGCTGCATTACCGTGCCGAGGGCCGGCAGTCCTACGCCGTGCTGCTGTTCGCGCCGTCGCAAAAGCCGTTCGACCTGTTCCAGGTCGAGCGCAAGGGTAAGGTCAAGCTCTACGTCCGCCGCGTCTTCATCGCCGACGATGCCGAGCTGCTGCCGGCTTACTTGCGCTTCATCCGGGGTGTGATCGACAGTGAGGACCTGCCGCTCAACATCTCGCGCGAGATGCTGCAGAACAATCCGCAGCTCGCGCAGATCCGCAAGGCCGTCACCGGCCGCGTGATCGGCGAGTTGGAGACGCTCGGCGAGAAGGAGCCGGAGACCTTCGCAAAGATCTGGAACGCGTTCGGCCCGGTGATCAAGGAAGGCCTGTGGGAGGATTTCGAGCGCCGCGACAAGCTGCTGGCACTGGCGCGCTTCACCACGACGTCGGGCGAGAACCGCTCGCTGAAGCAGGTTGTCGACGACTTCAAGCCGAACCAGACCGAGATCTATTATCTGGTCGGCGACAGCGTCGAGCGGCTGAAGTCGAACCCGAAGCTGGAATCGGCGCGCGCCCGCGGCATCGAGGTGCTGCTCCTGACCGATCCGGTCGATGCGTTCTGGACCTCGGCGCCGCTCGATTTCGGCGGCAAGCCGCTGAAGTCGCTGAGCCAGGGCGATGTCGATTTCGGCCTGATCCCGCTTGCCGACGACAAGGACGACAAGAAGGACGAACCCGCGGCCGACGCGGCGACCACGATCGCCGTGATCAAGGACGCGCTCGGCGAGCGCGTCTCCGACGTCCGGGCTTCGCAGCGGCTGACCGCGAGCGCGTCGTGCCTCGTTGCCGGCGGCGATGCGCGCGACCGCGCGCTGGAGCGGCTGCTCGCCCAGCAGAACCGCGGCGCGATCACAAAGCCGGTGCTCGAGATCAATTTGCGCCACCCGCTGGTCGCGGCGCTCGCGACCGATACCGCGCAGGCGAAGGACCTGTCGCTGCTGCTGTTCGAACAGGCGCAGATCCTCGACGGCGAGATGCCCGACGACCCCGCCGCGTTCGCTGGGCGCATGAACCAGCTCGTGCTGCGCGGATTGGGGAAGTAGAGCGCGAACTCTGAACCCGTCATCCTGAGCCCGCCCGGATGGAGCGAAGCGCAATCCGGGACAGGTCCATCCGTGGATAGCGCGGCCCCGGATTTCGCTGCGCTCCATCCGGGCTACGCATTCCTAAAACTGGCAGGCTGACTGCGCCGCCCAGGCGCTTGACAGGCCGCGCCTCATTGATGTTATGTTATAACATAACATCAAGCCAATGCCCCATGTCCCGCCGCCGCCGATCCCTCCAGCAACTGTTTGATCTCGATGCAAAAACTCCCCGTCACCATCTTGTCCGGCTTCCTCGGGGCTGGAAAGACCACTTTGCTGAACCACGTCCTGAACAACCGCCGCGGTCTGAAGGTTGCGGTGATTGTGAACGACATGAGCGAGGTGAACATCGACGCCGACCTGGTTCGCGATGGCGGTGCGAACCTGTCCCGGACTGACGAAAAACTGGTCGAGATGAGCAATGGCTGCATCTGCTGCACCCTGCGCGACGATCTGCTGAAGGAGGTACGCACGCTCGCCGAGAGCGGCCGCTTCGATTATCTCCTGATCGAATCGACCGGCATTTCCGAGCCGCTGCCGGTCGCCGCGACCTTCGAGTTTCGCGATGAAGATGGCCAAAGCCTCTCCGACATCGCGCGGCTCGACACCATGGTCACGGTGGTCGACGCCGCCAATCTCCTGAAGGACTACGCCTCGACCGATTTCCTCAGCCAGCGCGGCGAAGCGCTCGACGGCGACAAGCGCACGCTGGTCGATCTGCTGGTCGAGCAGATCGAGTTCGCCGATGTCGTGGTGCTGAACAAGATCGATGCCGCGACGCCTGCGCAGCGCGAGGCCGCCCGTACCATCGTGCGTGCGCTCAATCCCGAGGCCGACCTCGTCGAAGCGAATTTTGCGCAAGTCCCGTTCGACCGCGTGCTCGACACCGGCCGCTTTGCCTATGAGCGCGCGCAGCAGCATCCGCTCTGGCACAAGGAACTCTATGGCTTTGCCGGGCACGTGCCGGAGACCGAGGAATACGGCATCACGAGCTTCGTCTACCGGGCGCGGCGCCCGTTCGATCCGCTGCGCTTCCACGCCTTCCTGCGCGAGAGCTGGCAAGGCGTGATCCGCGCCAAGGGCCATTTCTGGATCGCGACGCGCCCGGATTGGTGCGGCGAGCTGAGCCAGGCCGGCGCCATCGTGCGGACCGAAGGGCTCGGTTCGTGGTGGGCCGCGATCCCGCGCGAGCGCTGGCCGGATCATCCGGACTGGCGGCTGATGATGCAGCGGAGCTGGAACGATCTCTACGGCGATCGCCGGCAGGAGCTGGTCTTCATCGGCTCCGGCATGGACGAGGACTACATCCGCCGCAGGCTCGATGCCTGCCTCGTCACCGGCAGGCCGGGCATGGACCCGCAAGCCTGGGCCGGGCTGCGCGATCCGTTTCCGCCGTGGAGCAGGACAGGCGAGGCGGCGTGAGACAGTCACCGTAGCCCGGATGGAGCGAAGCGCAATCCGGGGTCTCCCGCCGCTTGAGAGGTCCCCGGATTTCGCTGCGCTCCATCCGGGCTACGCTTCTAAAACCGGTCCCAACCCGCGCCGTTTCTGCTAGAGAATCCCGCATCAGGGCGGAAACGGCGCGGCGTTGCGATGGCTGGCGGCAGCGATATCTTCTACGGCGGCATTCCGGTGTTTCGCGGCTTCGCGCGGCTGATGGACCCCGCGCTGTATGCGCCGTTGCCGGATGACTGGACGGTCGGCGTCGCCGACATCGTGGAATCGACCAAGGCGATCGCAGCGCAGCGCTACAAGGCGGTCAACATGGCCGGCGCCGCGGTGGTCGCCGCCGTCACCAATGCGCTGGAGGGCCGCGAATTCCCCTTCGTGTTCGGCGGCGACGGTGCGAGTTTTGCGGTCGCGCCCGCCGATCTCGACAAGGCGCGCGAAGCCCTCGCCGCGACCGCGCGCTGGGTGCACGACGACCTCGATTTGGTGCTGCGGGTGGCGCTGGTGCCGATGGCGGCGATCCGCGCCGCGGGCGCCGATGTCCGCGTCGCGCGCTTCGGGCCGTCGGCCAATCTGTCCTATGCGATGTTCTCAGGCGGCGGTCTTGCTTACGCCGATGCCGCGATGAAGCGCGCCGAGTTCGCGGTCGATCCGGCGCCTCAGGGCACGCAACCCGATTTGTCCGGCCTGTCCTGCCGCTTCGAGGTGATGCCGTCCGCGCGCGGCGTCATTCTGTCGGTGCTGGTGCTGCCGGCGAAGAACGCCGATCCCGCGTCCTTCCGCAAGGTGATCGAGGATATCGTCGTCCGCGTCGAGAAAAGTCCCGATGCCGGACGGCCGGTGCCCGCCAGCGGTCCGCCGCTGCACTGGCCGCCGCAGGGAATGGAGTACGAGGCGCGCGCACGGCGCCGCGGCCCGCTCGCGCTGCGTCGCGCCGTGGTGCTCACATTCACGCTGTGGGCCTATACGCTGATGCGGTTCAACATCCCAGTCGGCAAGTTCGCGCCGAAACGTTATCTGCAGCAGGTGGTCGAGAATTCAGACTTTCGCAAGTTCGACGACGGCCTGCGCATGATCCTGGATTGCACGCCGGAGCTCGCTTCCGACATCGAGCAGCGCCTCGCCGCCGCCGCGGCGCAGGGCATCGTGCGTTATGGCCTGCACGAGCAGGATGCCGCGATGATGACCTGCTTCACCCCGTCGGTGATGCGCGCCGACCACGTCCACTTCATCGACGGCGCCCGCGGCGGCTACGCCTCGGCCGCGACGGTGCTGAAGGCGCGCGCGGTGTAGCAATTTTTCTCACCTCTCCACGCTCGTTTGCGGGGAGAGGTCGGACGCCACGCCTCGCGTGGCTTCCGGGTGAGGGCAGGCAATGCGTGGCCGCAAGGAGATATTCATCAGACTCGCGAGATCGACGGTGAGCTGACTACAATTCAGATATGGCTACGCGGATAGAGCCCCTCACCCCAACCCTCTCCCCGCAAGAGCGGGGCGAGGGAGCACGGTCCCGTCGCGGTTACCGCTCGGCTCAGAATTACCGCCCCACCCGCGTCCAGGTCTCGCCGCCGCACAGCGCGCCGACGCAGCCTTCGACGCGCAGCGTGCTCTCGCCGGTCACCGAGATGCTGCTCGCATAGGTGCCGCCGTCGTCGGCGTTGTAGATCTGGCCCGACCATTTGCCCGCGGCGACCGGATGCATGCCGGAAAACAGCGGCAGCCCGATGATCGGCCGGCTGGACAGCGACGGATTCGGATTCTTGTTGTCGACCTGGGGCTTGCCGGTCATCGGATCGATCGGGTCGCGCAGGCTCACCACCACGCCGCAGATGCCGCCGCCGCATTTGCTGATCTTGACGCGGGCATCGCCGGCCTGGGTCTGCCAGACCCGACCGGCTCAGGCGCGCCTTGCGCATGCGCGGCGGGCACGGCAAGCGCCGTCGCAATGATTGCGATCATGAATTCGAATCTGCAGGCCATGGCTCATTCCCCCAGAGCATGATCCGGAAAAGTGCGAAGCGGTTTTCCGAAAAGATCGTGATCAAACAAAGAGCTAAAGCGCGATGACGATTCGACCCAATCTCATCGCGCTTTAGAGGTCGGCCTGCATAGCAAGCCGAAGAATTTCTGCAATGTCATATTCGCGCGATCAGGTGAGCGCGGTCCCGACAAAATTTGGTGCCTGTTTCCGGAGCAGTCATGCTCAGGCAACGCTCCGGTGCGAGGGCGCTGCGTCGTATTTATCCCCAGCGGGTCAGCCGGATCGAAATGATGGTGGCGAGGCCGAACGCCACCATTGCACCGCCGACCAGCGCAAACAGCGTCCACGCCGGGGCGCTCACGGTAGCGAGCCACCAGCCGCCGATGCCGACTAGCAGCAGGCGGATGGTGCCGGCCAGCACCGGTCCGCCGACCTTGGCCGCGCCCTGCGAGGAGAAATAGAGACAGACGCCGACGCCGAAGAAGCCGAAGCCCGGGCCGGCCAGCGCGAAATAGGACGAAGCCGCGGCGGTCACGCCGGGATCGGTGGTGAACAGCGCAATCCACAGCGTCGGCTTGAGCGCGACCACAAGTCCGACGAAGCCAACGACAAGTCCGGCGACGGTGCCGGCGGTCCACGCCACCTTGCGGGCGCGGGTCACGAGTCCCGCGCCGATCGCCATGCCGACCATCGGCACCGAGGCGACGCCGACCGCGAACGCGATCGGGATCAGCAAAAACTCCAACCGCGAGCCCATGCCGTAACCGGCCAGCGTCTCGGTGCCGAAGCTGGCCAGGATCTTGGTGAAGATCAGGATGGTCAGCACGCTCTGCAGCGGCGACAGGCAGGAGATCGCGCCGACCTTGAGAATGTCGAGGAACATCGCGCGCTGGAAGCTGAAGGCGGCGAAGTCGAGTTTCAACCGGCTGCGGCCAGAGGCGAGATACCAGGCGAGGAAGATCGCACCACACGTGAAGGCCGTGAGCTGTCCGGCGGCGACGCCGCGCATGCCGAGACCGGGCATGCCGAACAACCCGAGACCCAGCACGCCGCCGACCGCGATCTGGATCATCGAGACCGTGATCAGAGTCATCGAGGGAATCCGCATGTCGCCGGTGCCGCGCACCACGGAGGCGAGCGTGTTGACCAGCCAGATCGAGATCGCGCCGGAGAACAGCACCTGCGAGTAATGCATCGACTGCTCGAGCACGCCGCCATGTCCGCCGAGCAGCGCATAGAAGTTTCGGCCGAAGCCCAGCATCATCACGGTGAAGAACAGTCCGGCGCATCCGCCGATGATTGCCGCATGCAGCGCCAGATCGGCGGCGCGGTCGCGGTCGCCGGCGCCGAGCGCGCGGCTGATCGCCGACGAGACGCCGCCGCCCATCGCGCCGGCCGACATCATCTGCGTCAGCATCGCGAACGGAAACACCAGCGCAATGCCGGCCAGCGGCTCGGTGCCGAGCCGGCCGATGTAAGAGGTCTCGGCCACCGCGACCAGCGTCGAGCCGAACATGGCGATGGTGTTCGGGATCGCGAGGCGAAGCAGCGTCGGCAGGATCGGCGCGGTCAGCAGGTCATTGACCGGCGTGGCGGGCGCGGGCGTGGCCGGCTGCACGTCGTCGATCGAGGCATCAATGGTCATGCGTCACGGCTCACTTCGCAAGCGGGAGAGGGGCGCACTGCAATCCAACGTCAGTGAACCGGGCTCGCAATCAATAAATGATGATCGACATGTTACGATGTTGCACCGATCATCGCCACCGCCGCCGATGCAGGGGTCACCACGGCAGGCCGCATAGGTCGATCTTGCCCTGGCGCGGCGCGCGGACGATGTCGTTGACGAACGGCGCCATCGCCTCAAAGCGGATCTGCCCGGAAGGCTGTTCGCAATAGACTTCGCCGCTGAAGGGATGCCAGCCGCGCGCCTGGTAGAACGCGAAATTGTGCGGCTCGCAGAATAAGATTGCAAATTTCACCGCGTCGTTGGCACGAATGGTGTGCACGGCGGCATCTAACGCCAGTGACGCATAGCCGCGCCGCCGGCAGTCCGCACGGGTCGAGACTCCGCCGATGCCGCCGACATGCACCTTGTGGCCATTCCAGGTGATGGTCCGGAAATAGATACCGACATGGCAGGCCAGCCCGCTGTCGTCGGGCGCATCGAGCAGTACGCGCAAATCCGCGTGGGCCCATTTGATGTCCGCCCAGACCGGCTTCTCGGCGGCATCCGGGCTCCAGACCGCCTGGAGCAGCGGCTCGGCGCGCCGCCACGACGCACCTCCGTTGAGAATGTCGATTTCGATGCTCATCGTCTGGGTCCTTGGTCTTGGTTCGGGCTGTGCCGATCTGTCATGGGCGATCCGAAAATGCGGTGTTTCTCCGCCATGGAACCTTCTATAAGGGGGGCCCGTTAAGTGTAGTCTCCCACCCTCTGTTGGACATTACCCCATGACCTTCACGCTACCCGATCTGCCCTACGCCCACGACGCCCTTGCTCCCTACATGTCCAAGGAAACGCTGGAGTTTCACCACGACAAGCATCACCAAGCCTACGTCACCAACGGCAACAACGCGATCAAGGGGACCGAATTCGAAGGCAAGTCCCTCGAGGAGATCGTGAAGGGTTCGTTCGGCAAGAACGCGGCCGTCTTCAACAATGCCGGTCAGCACTACAACCACATCCATTTCTGGAAGTGGATGAAGCCGAATGGCGGCGGCAGCAAGCTGCCCGGCCGGCTCGAGAAGAAAATCAACGAGGACCTCGGCGGCTTCGACAAGTTCAAGGCCGACTTCGCCGCTGCCGGCGCCGGTCAGTTCGGCTCCGGCTGGGCCTGGCTGCAGGTCAAGGGCGGCAAGCTCGAGGTCGCCAAGACTCCGAACGGCGAGAACCCGCTGGTCCACGGCGCGGTGCCGATCCTCGGCGTCGACGTCTGGGAGCACTCCTACTACATCGACTACCGCAACCGCCGTCCGGACTATCTGAAGGCGTTCGTCGAAAACCTCGTCAACTGGGACTATGTCGACGAGCTGTTCGGCAAGGCCGGCTAAGCGCGGCTTCGACCGTCGCATATTTCTTCACCCTCCCCTGAAAGGGGAGGGTCGTTTCGCATGCAGCGAAGCGAAATGCGAAACGGGGAGGGGTCATCTCTCAGCACGAGCAGTCTCTCAATGGAGAGACTGTGACCCCGCCCCGCCGCTCATTTCATTCGCATCGACCCTCCCCTTTCAGGGGTGGGTGATTTGAGTGTGCGGCAAGATGCGCCCTCACTCGACACACCAGCGGGGGCATTGGTGGGTAACGCGGCAAGCTATCTCCTAGTCTTCTTCGGCGGCGGTCTCGGTGCCACGTTGCGCCAGCTGATCAACGTCACCTGCGCGCGCTGCATCGGCACCGCGTTTCCCTACGGCACCTTCATCATCAACATCACGGGCTCGACCGTGATGGGCCTGATCGCCGGCTATCTCGCCTTCAAGGGCGACGCCTCGCAGCCCTGGCGGCTATTTTTGATGACCGGCATCCTCGGCGGCTACACCACCTTCTCCGCCTTCTCGCTCGACACCGCGCTGCTCTACGAGCGCGGCGAGCTCGGCCTTGCGGTGTTGTATGTCGCGGGCTCGGTCGCTCTCTCGATCGCCGGCCTGTTCGCCGGGCTCGCGATCATCAGGCATTTGACGTGAGATGCACTCGGGACCGCCGTCTCTGGAATACTGGATCACCCGCATGCGGGTGATGACACCGCGTGGTGTGGCAACTTGAATCGAGAACCATCCTTCCCGTCGTCCCGGCGAAGGCCGGGATCCATTACCCCAAGTCTCAAATGTTGCGCGCGCTGGGGCCGCGATCCCGTTCATCACTGAGTGCGGTGGTTATGGATCCTGGCTTTCGCCAGGACGACGTGGGAAGGGGTCTCGTCACCTTCCATGCGGAAACTGTTCATCTGTGGAACCCGCCAACCTCCCCGGCCGGCGGCATTTCCCGCCTCCAAATTTCCCTTTGGTAACCTCGCCTTAACCATGATTAGCGTTTGGTTAGGGTCGGAATGACGCGTGAAAAGCCCTCGTTTTGACATGTTGGCAGGGGAAGCAGGGCGCGGCTTTGGACGGGCCCCCCATGCGACAGATGTAAGAGGCTCTCGCGCAGTTTTGCCGCGCCGGGCGCGCGGCCGTGGAAGGGGTGCCGATTGGCGGCCCGCCGAATTGGGACACTTGCGTTGAGAGGATATTGCCGATGAATCCCGCCGACGTGGCTCAGTCAACTCTGCCACTGGCATCGAGCGACGTGTCGCTGATCGCGCTGTTCTGGCAGGCCCATTGGGTCGTCAAATGCGTGATGTTGGGACTTCTGTCCTGCTCGGTGTGGGTCTGGGCGATCGCAATCGACAAGATCCTGCTCTACGCCCGCACCAAGCGGGCCATGGACAAGTTCGAGCAGGCGTTCTGGTCCGGCCAGTCGATCGAGGAACTCTACCGGGCCCTCTCGGCCAAGCCGACCCAGTCGATGGCGGCCTGTTTCGTCGCGGCGATGCGGGAGTGGAAGCGCTCCTTCGAGAGCCAGTCGCGGTCCTTTGCCGGCCTGCAGGCGCGGATCGAGAAGGTCATGAACGTCTCGATCGCCCGGGAGGTGGAGCGGCTGGAACGCCGGCTGCTGGTGCTCGCCACCGTGGGCTCGGCAGGCCCCTTTGTCGGCCTGTTCGGCACCGTCTGGGGCATCATGTCGAGCTTCCAGTCGATCGCGGCCTCCAAAAACACCTCTTTGGCGGTGGTGGCGCCCGGTATCGCGGAAGCGCTGTTTGCCACTGCAATCGGCCTGATTGCCGCAATTCCGGCGACTATTTTCTACAATAAGTTCACTTCGGAGGTGAACCGGCAGGCCGCGCGCCTGGAGGGCTTCGCCGACGAGTTCTCCGCCATCCTGTCCCGTCAGATCGACGAGCGGGGTTGAGTTAGATGATGGTCACTTTTGCGGGTGCGCGATCATGGCGATGAGCATGGCAGGGTCCGGCGGTGGCAGACGCCGCCGCGGCGGCCGCAAGCCGGTCATGGCCGAGATCAACGTCACGCCGATGGTCGACGTGATGCTGGTGCTGCTGATCATCTTCATGGTCGCGGCGCCGCTGATGACGTCGAACATCGACATCGACCTGCCGGTGGCGAGCGGCGGCAAGTCGATCTCGTCGAACCAGCCGCCGCTGACATTGTCGGTCAAGCGCACCGGCGGCGGCTGCAACTCGAATGTCGAGCTCTATCTGGGTGACGCGCCGGTCACGGCCGCCGATTTTCCGGCCAAGATCAAGGCGATCGGTGACGCCCGGTCGGATGCCGAAAAAGTGGTCTATCTGCGTGGCGACAAGGACGTCTGTTACACGGATATGATGAAACTGCTCGGGGAGGTCCGGGCCGCGGGATTCAAGGCGAATATCGTCATCATCCCGGAAGGCGGATAACCACCATGCCAAGGCACGGGGAAGCCTGATTTGAAGGTCAAGGTCGACAAGACTCTGGCGGCATCGATTGTCCTGCACGTCCTCGTGATCGGGTGGGGCCTCGTGTCGTGGTCGACCAAGGCGTACGTGATGCCCGAAGAGGAATCGGTTGCCGTCGACGTGATCTCGCCCGACCAGCTCTCGCATGTCATGGCCGGTCAGAAGGACGGCAAGAAGGAAAATCCCAAGCCGCTGGTCGACAAGGTCTCTGAAGCCAAGCCGGTCGACGACACCGTCGGCAAGGTCGAGGAGAAAAAGCCCCCTGTCGTGACCGACACCGCGCCGCAGCCGGCGCCGAAGGTGGAGAAGCCGGAAGACAAGAAGCCGGATCCGCCGAAGAAGGTCGAGAACAAGCCGAAGGAAGAGCCGAAGCCGGTCGAGAAGAAACCCGATCCGGTGAAGCCCGACCCGATCGCGGAAGCGATCAAGAAGGAAGAGAAGAAGCCGCCGCCGAAGCCGGTCGCACAGGCCGCCAAGCCGCCGCCGGAGCAGAAGCCGAAGGATCGCGTGTTCGACCAGAGCAAGATCGCAGCCCTGCTCGACAAGCGTGACCCGACGCGGGCCGCGGCGACCGGCGATACGCTCAATGCCAATGCGGCGCTCGGCACCGCGAAGGGCAAGGCTGCCGACAACTCCGCGACCTGGGGCGCGATGTTCAAGCAGCAGGTCGAGCGCTGCTGGAAGAAGCCCTATGGCGGCATCGAGGCGCAGCAGACCGAGGCGGTGTTCTCGATCAAGCTGAAGCGTGACGGCTCGCTCGAGGGCATGCCGGTGCCGGAAGGCACGCCGGCGACGCCCTATCTGCGCGTCTATCAGGAGAGCGCGCTGCGGGCGATCATCGAATGCCAGCCGTACAATCTGCCGGCGGCCTTCTTCGACGAATGGAAGTATTTTGCGCCGGTGTTCACAGAGCGAAAGACCTGAGGGCGACGGCGTCGCTTGGCCAATAGCAAACAAAGTCTACGGACAATGACCGACCAGAACGATTTGCGTACAATGACGTTTCGCCTCGACCGCCGACAGATGATCTCCGGAATGGCTGCCCTTGGCGTGCTGGCCGGAAGCCGCAGCGCCTTTGCACAGAAGCGCGTCGTCATTCCGGAAGGCGACTTCGCGCCGCTGCCGATCGCGATCCCGAACTTCGCCGCCGGTACGCCCGGGGACACCGAGGTCGGTGTCGGCGTGACGCAGGTGATCACCAACAATCTGAAGCGCAGCGGCCTGTTTGCGCCGATCGATCAGGCGGCCTATCTCGAGAAGCAGATCAACATCGACGCGGCGCCGAACTTCAACAACTGGAAGAGCATCAACGCGCAGGCGCTGGTGACCGGCCGCATGACGCGCCAGGGCAACGGGCGCGTCAAGGCGGAGTTCCGGCTCTGGGACGTCAACACCGGCCAGCAGCTCGCCGGCCAGCAGTACGACACCTCGGCCGAATACTGGCGGCGCATCGCCCACATCATCTCCGACCAGATCTACGAGCGGCTGACCGGCGAGAAGGGTTATTTCGATACCCGCGTCGTGTTCGTCGACGAGAGCGGCTCGGCGGATCGCCGCGTCAAGCGGCTCGCGCTGATGGACCAGGACGGCGCCAATGTGCGCTACCTGACCCGCGGCTCGGATCTCGTGCTGACGCCGCGCTTCTCGCCGTCGACCCAGGAAATCACCTATATGGAATTCGGGCAGGGCGACCCGCGCGTCTATCTGCTCAACATCGAGACCGGCCAGCGCGAGATCGTCGGCAACTTCCCGGGCATGTCGTTCTCGCCGCGCTTCTCGCCCGACGGCCAGCGCGTCATCATGAGCCTGCAGCAGGGCGGCAACTCCAACCTGTTCGTGATGGATCTCCGCTCGAAGTCGATGACGCGGCTGACCGACACGCCGGCGATCGACACCTCGCCGTCCTACGCGCCCGACGGCACGCGGCTGTGCTTCGAGTCGGATCGCGGTGGCAAGCCGCAGATCTACGTGATGCCGGCAACCGGCGGCGGTGCACAGCGCATCTCGTTCGGCGACGGCACCTATTCGACGCCGGTTTGGTCGCCGCGCGGCGACTACATCGCCTTCACCAAGCAGGGCGGCGGGCAGTTCGCGATCGGCATCATGAAACCCGACGGTTCGGGCGAGCGCATCCTGACCTCGGGCTTCCACAATGAAGGCCCGACCTTTGCGCCGAACGGGCGCGTCGTGATGTTTTTCCGCGATCCCGGCGGCAACAGCGGCCCGTCGCTGTTCACCATCGACGTCTCCGGCCGCAACGAGCTGCGGGTACCGACCCCGGGCTTTGCCTCCGACCCGGCCTGGTCGCCGCTGTTGTCGTGAGCCGGGTGCAGAGCTGCTCCGGGAACCTCGGCGGCGGTCAGCACTTCTCACCTAGCGCACTGAATTTTATAGTGAATTCCGGTCGTCGCCTGGGCGCGGCAAGGACTTGCTAACGATGTTCGCTCAGAAAGACTTCACCTGCGATCAGTAAGAGTGCGAGCTGAAAAGGACGCGCGCTCTCACAATGCAGTTTGCAAGTCAGACGGGTGAACCGGACCGGTCGATGTCGCCGACGATTTCGGCGGCACTGGTCGATTCCCTGTTCATGAACCCAGCGCCCATGATTTTCGGCGCCTTCGGTCCCGCCATTGCGGGCGCCGTGATTGCGGCTGTCACGAGCAATCTGTTGTGCTGGCTATGCGTGCCGCTGTTCATCGTGGTGGGGCTGGCGCGCGCGCTGCAGATGTACCGCTACCAGCAGCGCAATTCCCGGCTCACCGTCGAAGAGTCCGTGACCTGGGAGAAGCGTTACCGGATCGGCACCATCGCCTACGGCATCTCGCTCGGCATCTGGGGCGTCACCGTGCTGCTCACGACCAATGATGCCGCCGCGCACATGCTGTGCGTGACCACGGTGGTCGCCTACACCTCGGCGGGGGTAGGGCGGACCTTCGGCCGGCCGCAGATCTTCCACCTGCATCTGTTGATGTCGATCGGTCCCCTGATCCTGGCGCTGATGTATGTCGGCGGCCCCTATCACATCGCCCTTGCACTGCTCAGCCTGGTGTTCTTCAGCGCCATCCGGCATCTGACCTCCAGCCTGCAGCGCATCTACGTCAACGCCTGGATCGCCAAGGAGCGCGAGGCCGCGCTGGCGGGCCAGTTCGATACCGCGCTGAACAACATGCCGCACGGCCTGTGCATGTTCAGCGCCGACGGCCGCGTTGCGGTGATGAACCACCGCTTCATCGAGATGATGAAGCTGTCGGACGATTTCGTGCAGCGCGGCGCCAGCGCGACCGACATCTGCAACGCCTGTGTCCTGTCCGGCTCGATCTCGGCCGCGGCCGCACAGCAGATCCTCTACGAGATCGAGAGCTCGCAGCGCGGCGATATCGTCACCAGCGATCCCGACCCAACCAAGAACCGCTCGCTCGACTGGACTTTCCAGCCGATGGCCGGCGGCGGCACGGTGGTGCTGGTCGAGGACATCACCGAGCGCAAGGACGCCGAGGCCCGGATCAGCCACCTCGCGCGCTACGACGAGCTGACCGCGCTGCCCAACCGCGTCAATTTCCGCGACGAAATCGGCCGGCTGCTCGCCATGCAGCACGGCGACCATCGCTCCGCATTGCTGTTCGTCGACCTCGACCAGTTCAAGCAGGTCAACGATACGCTCGGTCATCCCTGCGGCGACCAGCTGCTCTGCGCGGTCGCCGAGCGGCTGCGCGAGATGCTGCGGCCGGAGGATTTCGTGGCGCGGTTCGGCGGCGACGAGTTCGTGGTGTTCCAGCAGAACATCCACTCGCACGAGGACGCTGCGGCGCTGGCTCGGCGCATCGTCGACCGCCTCAGCGAGCGTTACAAGATCGACAACCATTTGGTCGAGATCGGCGCCAGCGTCGGCATCGCGATGACCGCGCCCGGCGTCGGCGCCGACACGCTGCTGAAGAACGCCGACATGGCGCTCTACCGCGCCAAGGCCGACGGCCGCGGTACCTTCTGCTTCTTCCGCGACGAGATGGCGCAAACCGTCGAGGCCCGCCGCATCCTCGAGCTCGACCTGCGCAAGGCGCTCGCCAACGAGGAGTTCGAGCTGTTCTACCAGCCGCTGATCAACCTGAAGTCCGGCAAGGTGAGCACCTGCGAGGCGCTGCTACGCTGGAACCATCCGGCACGCGGCACGGTCTCTCCGGTCGACATCATTCCCGTTGCCGAGGACATGGGCCTGATTGTCGATCTCGGCCGCTGGATCCTGCGCAAGGCCTGCATGGAATGCATGAAGTGGCCCGAGGCGGTCAGCGTCGCGGTCAACTTCTCGCCGCAGCAGTTCCACCAGCGCGACGTGCTGAGCGAGGTTCGCTACGCGCTCGAGGTCTCCGGCCTGCCGGCGCACCGGCTCGAGATCGAGATCACCGAATCCTCGCTGCTGCACAACACCGAGCTGACCCACGACTTGCTGTCCCAGTTGCGCTCGCTCGGCGTGCGGATCTCGCTGGACGATTTCGGCACCGGCTACTCGTCGCTCAGCTACCTGCACAATTTCCCGCTGCAGAAGGTCAAGATCGACCGCTCCTTCCTCGAAGGCATCGACAGCGACCGTCCGCTGACCCTGCTGCGCGGGGTGGCGCGGCTGTCGGCGGATCTCGGCATGTCGGTGGTGGTCGAGGGCATCGAGACCAATGAGCAGCTCGAACTGATCAGCGCCGATGGCGCGGTGACCGAAGCACAGGGATACCTGTTCAGCCGGCCGGTTCCCTCCGTCCGCATCCGCCAGCTGCTCAATGCCTCGCACGGCCGGCGGACCGACGAGCAACTGCACGTGGTTCCCTCGCGCTCGATCGCTTGACCCGGCGCAATACCCTCAATCGATAGTTGTGAGAGCCTTCGGCTGCACCATTCGTAGTGTGCCCTTGCGGCGAGAGGTTAACTGTATTGCCTCGATTGCTTTGACGGAAATTAAGAAGCTGTTAATCTTTTGGCCGCGCGTTGAAGTTGTTGCGTTGTTCAGGGAGTACCAAATGAGGTCCGCGGCCGAAGCCATCAAGCCCGCGACAGGAAGGCTTGCGGACCCTCTGGATCAAGTCGATTACCGCCTCGCTCAGACCCCGGAACAGAAAGACGAGATCTACCGGCTTCGCTATCGCGCCTATCTGCGCGAAGGTGCGATCCGGCCCTCGGCGGACGAGCGGGTTGTCGATCAGTTCGATGATGCGCCGAATGCCTGGGTGTTCGGTGTCTATCTGCAAGGCGAACTCTGCAGCTCGATCCGCATCACCGTGGTGACGCCGGAATGGCGTACCTCGCCGACGCTCGAGGTGTTCGGCGACGTGCTGCTGCCCAAGCTTGATCAGGGTCTGGTCTTCATCGACTCGACGCGCTTCGTCGCGGATCCCGAAAAGGCCCGGAACGTTCCGGAACTGCCCTATGTCACCGTGCGCCTCGGCTCGACCGCGGGCGTGCACTTCAACGCCGATTACGGCCTGGCGCCGGTCCGGCCCGAGCACATGGCGTTCTACCGGCGTGTGTTCCTGCACGAGACCTGGTCGGAGCCGCGGCTTTATCCCGGGCTGGTGAAGCCGGTCGGCTTGATGGCGTCGCATTTGCCGACGGTGCGGGAACGCGTGCTGGCCCGCTATCCCTTCCTGCGCTCCAGCGCCTTCGAGCGGCGCATGCTGTTCGACCGCGAAGGCCAGTTGCAGCCCGACGGCTTCGTGCAGCCGTTCGAGCGCGCTTCGATCGTGCCGAATCCCTGAGGGAATCGGCCATTCTCATCGAGTCAGTGTCGATCGACTGTTGCGCGCAGGCCAAATTGTCCTGCAAAAGCGGCCGGTTCCCGCGAACCTTGCCTCCCCTTCACCATCGCGCCACATTTGCCACCCATTAACCATCGGGGGCGCTTTTCGCCATTGCCTGGCATTTGATGGGGTTCAGCAAGGTCTCGTCAAGGTTGACGGAACGTTCGCTTAACCATCGCCCTGTAGACCGATTGGGTAGTACGAAGAGCGCGAGCGTGGAGGCTCCGGGAATGAATTATCTCCAGGGTATGAAGCTGGTTGCGGTTCTGGCGGTGGCGCTGTCGATGGGTGCCTGTGCCAACAAGAACCCGTTGGACGCCAATGGCGCGATTGGGGGCGCCGCGACCCCGGGCAGCCAGCAGGATTTCGTGGTCAATGTCGGCGACCGCGTGTTCTTTGAGAGCGATCAGACCGATCTCAGCCCGCAGGCGACGGCGACCCTCGACAAGCAGGCGCAGTGGCTGCAGACCTATAATCGTTACTCCTTCACCATCGAAGGTCATGCCGACGAGCGCGGCACGCGCGAATACAACATCGCGCTCGGTGCCCGGCGTGCCCAGTCGGTCCGCGCTTACCTCGCCTCGCGCGGCATCGATCCGAGCCGCATGCGCACCATTTCCTACGGCAAGGAGCGTCCGGTCGCGGTCTGTAACGACATCTCCTGCTGGTCGCAGAATCGTCGTGCCGTCACCGTGCTGAACGCCAGCTCCTGACGCGATCCTGAATGAGTGTTTTCAAGCCGGCGCCTTCGGGCGCCGGTTTTGTTTTTGCCGCATGAAGGCCCGGCCCGCCGTCATCAAGATGAACGAAGCTGCGCGCAATTGGCCGCTTGCTTGTTCCAGCGTCCGTACTAAACCGGTATCCCGCGACGCTGTCCCGGATTTGAAGTGCCAGTCACAATTCCGGCGTACTCCGTCTTTCAATGTCGCTCGCTTTTCACGTCGATCTCGTCGTCAGGGCAAAATGTCATCCAGGATTCATTTTCTTTCCTCCGCCGCGGCGATCGCGGCGTTGCTCGCCGTTTCCGCGCCAGTGTTTGCCCAATCCGACGATTCCGATGCTGAAATGCGGATCGAGCGGCTCGAGAACCAGCTGCGGCAGCTGACCGGCCAGAACGAGGAACTGCAATACCGTAACCGCCAGCTCGAGGAGCGGCTGCGGCAGCTTGGCGGGCAACCGCCCGGCCCAGCTGGACAGGCTCCGGCGGGCCAACCCGTTGCGGCGGCGCCACCGGCGCAGCCGCCGCAGGCCTACCCGCAAGCGCAGCCGGGCTACGCCCAGCCCCAGCAAGGCTACGGCCAGCCGCAGCAAGGATATGGCAGGCCGCCGCAGGGCGGCTATGACCAGCAGCAGCAGATCGCGGCGCCTGCGCCGATCGCGCAGGAGCCGGCGCCGGCGGCTTCCGGCCGCCGCGGCCGCGGCGATGCCTTCGATCCGAACCAGAACCCGAATGCCCCAGGGGCGCCGCGCGCACTTGGCGGCGGCGGGATGCCGATGCCCAGTGAGGCGGCGGTTGGTGCGCCCGGCGGCCGTGGCGCAGGCGAGCCGCTCAATCTCGGCAACACCAGCCCGCAGCGTGCGCCCGGCGCGAGCGCAGCCCTGACCACGCTGCCGCCGTCGGCGACGTCGAAGGACGAGTTCGACCTCGGCATCGGCTATATGCAGCGCAAGGACTATGCGCTCGCCGAAGAGACAATGAAGAACTTCGGCCAGAAGTATCCGAACGATCCCCTGGTGGCGGACTCGCAATACTGGCTCGGCGAAAGCTATTTCCAGCGCCAGCAATATCGCGATGCTGCGGAGACCTTCCTCGGCGTGACCACCAAGTTCGACAAGTCCGCGAAGGCGCCCGACGCCCTGCTGCGGCTCGGCCAGTCGCTGGCGGCGCTGAAGGAGAAGGAAGCGGCCTGCGCCGCGTTCGGCGAGATCACGCGGAAGTACCCGCGCGCGTCCGGCGGGGTCAAGGCTGCGGTTGACCGCGAGCAGAAGCGCGTGAAGTGCTAAACCAGATGCGGGAAGGCCGCTTCCGGCCTCTCCGCCAGCAGCTGGTTTTGCGATGCCCGACGATCAATCCGCCATCCCGGCAAGGGACGCCAAGCGCCTGTTCGCAGGCCTTGCGGGCGCGCCGGCGCTCCTGCTTGCGGTGTCCGGCGGTCCCGATTCAGTCGCGCTGATGTGGCTCGCCGCGCGCTGGCGCCGCGCGCTCGCGCAGGGACCGCGGCTGGTGGCGGTCACGGTCGATCACGGCCTGCGTCCTGAAGCGGCTCGCGAGGCGCGCGACGTCAAGCGGCTGGCGCGAAGTCTCGAGCTGCCGCATCACACGTTGCGTTGGACTGGACCAAAGCCTGGAACCGGCGTGCCGGCGGCCGCGCGCGCGGCCCGCTACCGACTGCTCGCGCAGGCCGCACGCAAGCATGGCGCCACGCATATTTTGACCGCGCACACCCGTGACGATCAGGCCGAGACGCTGTTGATGCGGATGCTGCGCGGCAGCGGCGTTGCGGGCCTTTCGGCAATGGCGCGCGAGACCGAGCGCGACGGCGTCTTGCTGACACGGCCGCTGCTCGACATCTCCAAGGCCCAGCTGATCGCGACGCTGAAGAAGGCGCGCATCGGCTCTGCCGACGATCCGACCAACCGCGATCGATCCTACACGCGTCCACGGTTGCGCGCGCTGATGCCGATGCTCGCGGCGGAGGGCGGCGACGCGCGGAACCTGGCGCGGCTTGCCGCGCGGATCGCGCGCGCCAACGCCGCGCTGGAGGTGCTGGTCGACGGCGCCGAGCACTATCTTGCGTTGAAGAGCGAGGATAACTCCGGCGCGGGCTTCGATGCTGCACTGTTCGCAGTAATGCCCGAGGAAATCCGCGTCCGTCTGCTCAAGCGCGCCATCGACCGCGTCGGACATGAGGGCCCGGCCGAGCTCGGCAAGGTCGAAACCCTGGTCGCCGCGATGGACGAGGCCTTGGATGGGACTTTGGGAAAACGCGAATCCAGGCTGAAACAGACCCTTGCCGGAGCGGTCATCAGCATCGCCGCCGGCCGGATCAGGATCGGCCCGGCACCGCCCCGCCGGGGGCGCTCCCGCTGAGCCGGGTTCGATTGTTTCAATCGCTGTCATAATCGGGCAAAGAGGCTTAACCACCCCGGAAAAACACCGGATTCAGCGCCATTTTTTGACCGGGAATCGCGCTAGGATGCGGTAAATAGTCGTGCGTGGTTCCCTTGGCATCTACCCCAGCGGCACCTAAATTGTATGCCATCGACGGGATGGATTCCCTGGGGATTCCCACAGAGCCTGCCCAAGGATAGAGAGAGGCCGCGATCCGCGCGACCACGAAGGAAGACCATGAACGCCAATCTGCGGAATTTCGCCCTCTGGGTCATCATTGTCCTGCTGTTGCTGGCGTTGTTCACGCTTTTCCAGAATCCTGGCCAGCGCTCGTCGTCCTCGGACATCTCGTTCTCGCAGCTTCTCACTGAGGTCGATCAGGGCCATGTCCGCGACGTCGTGATCCAGGGACCGGAGATTCACGGCACCTTCAACAACGGCACGAGCTTCCAGACCTACGCGCCGAGCGATCCGACGCTCGTGAAGCGCCTCTTTGACGCCAAGGTGCAGATCACCGCGAAGGCGCCCGGCGACAACGTGCCGTGGTTCGTCTCGCTGCTCGTCTCCTGGTTGCCGTTCATCGCGCTGATCGGCGTGTGGATCTTCCTGTCGCGGCAGATGCAGGGCGGCGCCGGCAAGGCGATGGGCTTTGGCAAGTCGCGCGCCAAGATGCTGACCGAGGCCCATGGCCGCGTCACCTTCGAGGACGTCGCTGGTGTCGACGAGGCCAAGCAGGACCTGCAGGAGATCGTCGAATTCCTCCGCGACCCCGGCAAATTCCAGCGGCTCGGTGGACGGATTCCGCGCGGCGTGTTGCTGGTCGGCCCTCCCGGCACCGGCAAGACGCTGATCGCGCGCGCGGTCGCGGGCGAAGCCAACGTGCCGTTCTTCACCATCTCCGGTTCTGACTTCGTCGAGATGTTCGTCGGCGTCGGCGCGAGCCGCGTCCGCGACATGTTCGAGCAGGCCAAGAAGAACGCGCCCTGCATCATCTTCATCGACGAAATCGACGCGGTCGGCCGTCATCGCGGCGCCGGCCTCGGCGGCGGCAACGACGAGCGCGAGCAGACGCTGAACCAGCTGCTGGTCGAGATGGACGGCTTCGAGGCCAATGAGGGCGTGATCCTGATCGCGGCGACCAACCGTCCCGACGTGCTCGATCCCGCGCTGCTGCGTCCCGGCCGCTTCGACCGCCAGGTCGTGGTGCCGAACCCGGACGTCGTCGGCCGCGAGCAGATTCTCAAGGTTCACGTTCGCAAGGTGCCGCTGGCGCCGGATATCAACCTCAAGACCATCGCGCGCGGCACCCCGGGCTTCTCGGGCGCCGACCTGATGAACCTCGTCAACGAGGCTGCGCTGACCGCCGCCCGCCGCAACAAGCGGATGGTGACGCAGGCCGAGTTCGAAGAGGCCAAGGACAAGGTGATGATGGGCGCCGAGCGCAAGTCGCTCGTGATGACCGAGGAAGAGAAGCTGCTGACGGCCTATCACGAGGGCGGCCACGCCATCGTCGGCCTCAACGTCGTCGCGACCGATCCGATCCACAAGGCGACCATCATTCCGCGCGGCCGTGCGCTGGGCATGGTGATGCAGCTGCCCGAGCGCGACAAGCTGTCGATGTCGCTCGAGCAGATGACTTCGCGCCTTGCCATCATGATGGGTGGCCGCGTCGCCGAAGAGCTGATCTTCGGCCGCGAGAAGGTGACCTCGGGTGCTGCCTCCGACATCGAGCAGGCGACCCGCCTTGCCCGCATGATGGTGACGCGCTGGGGCCTCTCGGAAGAGCTCGGCACCGTCTCCTACGGCGAGAACCAGGACGAGGTGTTCCTCGGCATGTCGGTCTCGCGCACGCAGAACGCGTCCGAGGCGACCGTGCAGAAGATCGACTCCGAGATCAGGCGTCTGGTCGAGGAAGGCTACAACGAGGCGACCAAGATCCTCACCGAGAAGCGCGAGGACCTCGAGGCGCTCGCCAAGGGCCTGCTTGAGTTCGAGACGTTGACCGGCGACGAGATCATCGACCTCTTGAAGGGCAAGAAGCCCAATCGCGAGTCGGTGCTGGAGCCGTCGACGCCGCGCGCATCCGCCGTGCCGCCGGCCGGCAAGCCGCGCCCGCGTCCCGATCCGGACACCGGCATGGAGCCGCAGCCGCAGGCGTAAGCCTCGCCCGCGATGGCCGGCACTTCCGGCAGACCAGTTGTGCAAAAGCTCGGCCTCAAGCCGGGCTTTTGTATTTTTGTCGACGGGTTGTCCGTTCCCTATGGCGACGTTGTCGGCGAGCTGCCCGCCGATGTGCTGGTAGCGAAGACCGCACGGGCACCGCTCGATGCCGTAGCACCTGTTCGCCGCCAAGGCCGAGGGGCTTGCGGCCAGGCTGCGGCGTTACCGTCATGCGATCGCCCCTGACGGCATGATCTGGGTATCGTGGCCGAAGAAGAGTTCGGGTGTCGCGACCGACCTTACGGAGAAGGAGGTCCGCGCAACCGGGCTCGCGAACGGCCTGGTCGACGTCAAGGTCTGTGCGGTCGATGACGTCTGGTCGGGGCTGAAATTCGTGATCCCGGTCAAGGACCGCGGCAAGCGCTGAGATCGCGCCTTTCGAATATCCGTGGCCTCCGCTGCAACGCCGTGGCATCCTCCCGCCAAGCCGTCAAACGGCACAGCCGCGATGTCTGAAGGCGCGGCAAGAAAAAGGGGAGGGGAGGTCGATGCGCAAGGCATTCGGCGCGCTTGGCGCCATTTCGTTCCTGCTGCTGCCCACGTCTTCTCTCGCCGCCGAGATGCGCGGCGTCACATCAACCGAAATCAGGATCGGCCAGACCATGCCCTATAGCGGGCCGGTGTCGGCGTTCGGCGCGCTCGGCAAGGGCGAAGCCGGCTATTTCAGGATGCTGAACGATCGCGGCGGCATCAATGGCCGCAAGATCAACTTCATCTCGCTGGACGATTCCTACGCGCCGCCGAAGACGGTGGAGCAGACGCGCCGCCTCGTCGAGAGCGACGAGGTCGCGCTGATCTTCTCCTCGATCGGCACCGCGCACAACACCGCGATCGCAAAGTACCTGCAGGGCAAGAACATCCCGCAGCTGTTCCTGGCCTCCGGCGCCTCGAAATTCGGCGACGTCACGCAATTCCCGCAGGCGACGATGGGCGTGCAGGCGCCGTTCCGCTACGAGGCACGGCTCTATGCGCGCTATGCGCTGGCGAAGAATCCGAATGCAAGGTTCGCCGTCATCTCGCAGAACGACGACTACGGCCGCGACTATCTCGCCGGCCTCAAGGACGTGCTCGGCGAGAGGTATGAGTCTCTGGTCACGGTTGCGACCTATGAGATCACGGACCCGACGATTGACTCCCAGATCGTCAAGCTGAAGGCCACCAATGCCGACGTCTTCGTGATCGCGGCGACGCCGAAATTCGCGGCGCAGTCGATCCGCAAGGCCTTTGAAATCGGCTGGCGGCCGATGACTTTCCTGTCCAACACAGCGGTGTGGATCTCGACCGTGATGCAGCCTGCCGGCCTCGAGGCCGGCACCGGCATCATCTCCACGGCCTATGTGAAGGATCCGGACGACCCGGCATGGAGCGACGATCCCGGCATGAAGGGCTGGCGCGAGTTCATGAGCGGATACGTGCCGGAAGGCGACCAGCACGACACCAACTACGTCAACGCCTACAACAGCGCGATGGCGCTGGAGGCGGTGCTGAAGGCCTGCGGCGACGATCTCTCGACCGAGAACATCCTGCGTCAGGCATTCGCGATCAAGGGCCTGGAATTGCCGATGTTGCTGCCGGGCATCAAGGTCAACACCTCGCCGGCCGACCACGTGCCGGTCGATCAGATGCAACTGATGCGCTTCAACGGCAAGACCTGGGATCGCTTCGGCGAGCTTCAGACAGGGAATTGAGGGTGGGGCTGATCGCGCTTGAACTGTGAGCGCCGGGGCTCAAACCCGTCATCCTGAGGAGCCGCGCAGCGGCGTCTCGAAGGATCGACGGCCCGACTGGTGGCCGATTCATCCTTCGAGGCTCGCCCAGCGGCGCAATTGCGCCGCAAGGCTCGCACCTCAGGATGACGGGCTCAGCAGTGCGCGATTCCAGGCAACGCAATAGCAAAGCTACTTCGAACCCGTGGCCGCCGCCGCGCCGGTCTTCGTCTCGTCCGAGCGCACATGGATCACGGCGATGTCGTCCTTGTACAGCCGCTTCCAGCCCTTCAGGTGATCCAGCGCGTTGCCGGCGGGCGAGTCCGAGCTCAGCAGCGTGGCATCGATCCGGTATTTGTCGAGCAGGCCCAGCAGCCGGCCGACGTCGCGGGCGTCGAGCGCATCGTAATAGTCGAGCACGAATTGCTCGCCATAGAGCTCGGCGCGGCCGTCGATGAACACCTTCATGTCGCGGCTGACCATGTAGCCGCCGAACGGCGCGGTGCTGAACACGCGTTGCGCCTTGTGCTGCTGCAGCACGTCGACCGCGGCAACGGGCGAGAACATCGGGAGGAATTTGAACTGATGCTGCGCGACGAACATCGCCGTCGTCACCCACGCGCCGATCACCATCACGATCACAGCCAGGATCGTGACGACGGGAAATGCGCGCGTTTCTCCGAAGCGGGCGGCGGTGGCGCCTGCCGTTCCCCATTGCTCGGCGATCGGCTTGGCGAGCACCAGCGGAGCGATGAACGCGAATACCTCGATGTTGCGGACATGGCTCAGCGCCATCCAGATCAGCCCGAGCAGCGGCAGGATCCGCGGCACCGACAGCGTCAGCCTGCGATAGCAGATCAGGCCGATCAGGCCGAGCAGCGTGGCTTCGAAGAAGCTGGGCTTGCTGAAATCGGCCGGCTTCCATTCCCCGATCAGCGTCAGCAATTTGCCGAGGCTGAGGATCTTGGTCGCGCCGAGCAGGCTGTTCCAGCCATAGGGCGTCAGGCAGCTCGCGGCCAGCGCGGCGAGGCCGAACAGGCCCCATCGCACGACAAGCTGGCGGCGGCGGCCGGGCTCCGCGTTCCACACCGCCTCCAGTCCGATCGGTCCGATCAGCGCCAGGCCGAGAACGAAGCCGCCATGCAGATTGGCCCACAGCGTCATCAGCGGCAGCAGCCACCATGACGGTGAGGCGCGGCGATCCGCGGCCACGAGCAGGCCGCCGATGAACGCCAGCAGCACCGGCAGCGCCAACACATGCGGCCGCGCCAAGAAGTGGATCGTCGACAACAGCAGCGCCAGCGCCGCGATCAGAAGCGCGCGCGCCGGATCGAAATACGGGCTCAACAGATGCAGGAAGATTGCGACCGTCGCGCCGATCGCCATCGACGACAGGATCACCGGCCCGGCCCAATCGCCGCCGTATACGAGCGCGTACACCACCTGCGACAGCCACGAGCTCGAGATCCAGGGCTCGCCGAAACGGGTGAACGAGAACACGTCCGATGTCGGCATCGCGCCGTGTTCGAGGATCCACTGTCCGACCCGGATCTGCCACATCGTGTCGGAATCGCGCAGCAGGATTTCGCCGGCCGAGAGATAAAACAGATAGGCGCCCACGGCGGCGCACAGCGGCACCAGTCCTCGCGCCGCGCTACGGCTGCTCACGCTGCTGGTGATGGAGAGTGACATGCGCTTTCTTGCTTGTTTCGGCCGGGGGCATCCAGAGCCAACGCCACGCGTGATGCTGGCGCGCACTCGACCACGGCTTCCGATAAATTCGGGTAAATGCCGCGGCGATATCGCGAGTGTGTGCAAGATCAGATGTCTCGATTTCGAGCGATCACCTTAGCCGGCGATTTACCATCGCGGCCCTGAACCGGTCGGGGAGAGGCCCGAAGCACCGCCGGCTCAATCAGAGGTGGTACCAGAGGTTGCAAAAAAATCCTTACAATTCCAGCTTGTCAACCAGTCTGAATAGTTGTTCACTTCTTCAGGCGATTGCGGGATCAATCGCTCAAAACGTTGAAGACTCGTGTGTTCTGCCGGTGGGCGCCGGCCGGGGCGCACGGCGGGGGGACGGAATGCCATGGTTTACCGGCGAACTCATCAGGTCGTGAAACGGCTGGCCGCGCGGCGCAGCGCCATCCTGTCGGCTGCGCGGGACGCGGCGGCGGCAGGCGGCATGGCGGCGGTCCAGATCGCACCCGTCGCGGTGCGGGCCAATGTCGCGGCGGGAACAGTCTACCGCTATTTCCCGTCGAAGGCCGAGCTGATCTCGGAATTGATCACGGAAGTCTCGCGCGACGAGCTCACGGCGATCCGGCGTGCCGCCGATGCCGCGCCAGGGCCGTCATCGGCGCTTGCCGCCGCGGTGACGACGATCGCGGTCCACGTGCTGTCGCAGCGCAAGCTCGCCTGGGGCATTTTGGCCGAGCCGGTCGACGTCGACGTCACCGCCTCGCGCCTCGCCAGCCGCCGCGATATTTCCGGCGAGCTGGCCATGCGCATCGATGCCGCGGTGCGCGCCGGACACCTGCCGGCGCAGGACACGGCGCTGGCCGCCACCGCCTTGCTCGGCGCGCTGCACGAAGCGCTGGTCGGCCCGCTGGCGCCGGCCAATCTCGACGATCCGATCAAGCTGCGTGACGCGGTGCAGACCGTGACGCTGCTTGCGCTGCGCGCGGTCGGCGTGATGGACGCACGCGCGCGTGGCCTCGTGGTGCAGGCGACGACTCCGGCGAAGGCGCTGGTCGGCGCCTGAGTCCAGGATGAGGCCAACGCGCGCGAAGAACACTTCTGTCGCATTGGCGTTGTAGTTTTGCGGGCTGGGTTCAACCAACCTCACGGAGCAACGCATGACGACAACCCATGGCTCGGCCAAATGGCAGGGCGGCATCAAGGACGGCAAGGGCGCGATCTCGACCAAGAGCGGCGCGCTCTCGGATTACCCCTACGGCTTCGCCAGCCGTTTCGAGGGCAAACCGGGTTCGAACCCGGAGGAGTTGATCGGCGCGGCGCACGCCGCCTGCTTCACGATGGCGCTGTCGCTGATCCTGGGCGAAGCCAAGCTCACGGCGGAGCATATGGAGACCAAGGCCGATGTGACCCTGGAGAAGGTCGCCGACGGCTTCGCGATCACCGCGGTGCATCTGACGCTGTCGGCGAAGATCCCGGGCGCCGACAATGCGACGTTCCAGGAACTGGCCGGCAAGGCGAAGGCCGGATGTCCGGTGTCGAAGCTGCTCAACACCAAGATCACGCTCGACGCGTCATTGCAGGGCTGATCGCGGCGGGGCGGGTTAGAGCGTTTTCGAGCGAAATAGGCACCGGTTCGTGTGAAGAAGACGCGTCAAACTGGAATCTAGAGCTGCGCGTCGCCCCTCGGGCCGACCGAGGCGATGCGCAGCATGTTGGTGGTGCCGGGCGCGCGCAGCGGAACGCCGGCAACGATGATGACGCGCTGGCCGGCCTTGGCAAAACCGTCGCGGAACGCAATCGAGCCGGCGCGGTCGACCATGTCGTCGAGATCGTGAGCGTCCTCGGCGACCACGCAATGCACCCCCCACACCACCGACAGCTTGCGGCCGGTGACGAGGTTCGGCGTGATCGCGACCACCGGCACCTTGGGGCGCTCGCGCGCCACGCGGATCGCGGTCGAACCTGATGACGTCCAGCAGATGATCGCCGACAGGTCGAGCGTCTCGGCGATCTGCCGCGCGGCGTCGGCAATGGCGTCACCCACCGTCGCTTCGGGATCGACGCGCTGCGCGTTGATCACGTTGCGATAGGTCGGGTCGCGCTCGACCTCCTCGCCGATGCGGTTCATGGTGGAGACTGCCTCCACCGGGAATTTGCCGGCGGCGGATTCCGCCGACAGCATGATGGCGTCGGCGCCTTCGTAGACGGCGGTGGCGACGTCGGAGACTTCGGCGCGCGTCGGCACCGGCGCCTGGATCATCGATTCCAGCATCTGGGTTGCGACCACCACCGGCCTGCCGGCGCGGCGCGCCATCCGGATCATCTGCTTCTGCAGGCTCGGTACCCGTTCCAGCGGCAGTTCGACGCCGAGATCGCCGCGCGCCACCATCAGCGCGTCCGACGCTTCGATGATGTCGGCAAGGCGGTCGATCGCCTGCGGCTTCTCGATCTTGGCCATCACGGCGGCGCGGCCGCGGATCATCTTCTTGGCCTCGATCACGTCCTCGGCGCGCTGCACGAAGGACAGCGCGACCCAGTCGATACCCTCCGGCAGCGCGGCTTCCAGGTCGGCGCGGTCCTTTGCGGTCATCGCCGACACCGGCAGATCGGTATCGGGCAGGCTGACGCCCTTGCGGTCCGACATCTTGCCGCCGATCACGACGCGCGTGATCGCGCGCTCGGGCGAGGTTTCCTCGGCGATCAGCCGCACCTTGCCGTCGTCGAGCAACAGCGCATGGCCCGGGCGGAGCGCCGCGAGGATCTCCGGATGCGGAAGCTGGACGCGGCTGTTGTCGCCCGGCGTCTTGTCGGAATCCAGAATGAAGCTCTGGCCGTTCTTGAGCTGGGTCGCGCCTTCAACGAACGAGCCAAGCCGCAGCTTCGGCCCTTGCAGGTCGACCAGGATGCCGATCGGCCGGCCGTAGCTCGATTCGACATTGCGGATGGTCTTGACCAGCTCCCGCATCTTGTCATGCGGGGTATGGCTCATGTTGATGCGGAAGACGTCGGCGCCCGCCTCGAACAGCTTGCGGATCATCGCGCTGTCTGAGGAGGCCGGGCCGAGCGTTGCGAGGATCTTGATTCGACGCAGTCGTCTCATGGTTTGTTTCCGGGTGGTGCGGCTGGCGGCAGACCAGACGCGCCCGGCGGCGCTGCGCCCGGCGGCGGGTTGGGCAGGCCCGGCATCGCCCCGGGACTTCCTGGACCCACGCCGCCCGGCATTCCCGGTACTTTCTGCGGCTGTTGTTCGTTGGCTTCGGTCAGCTGGACGGTCCATGCACGCTGCTCGCCGGTGTCGACCTCGAAGAAGCCGGTGCGGTCGAACCCGCGCGCCAGGCAATTTTCGGTGCCCTTGATGGTGAATTCCTTGTCGCGCGAGCACATGAAGGCCTGGCCGGACCATTCGCCGCCGCGATCATAGTCGAGAGCGTAGATGTAGTAATAGCGCGCCACAAGGTTGCCGCGCAGCAAGGTCTCGCAGGTGCGCGACGACACGTTCCACCAGCCCTCGGTGGTCCAGCCCTCGGCGTCCTTGTAGCCGAGCGCGATGCCGACGCGGCTCGAGGTGTTGTTGCAGAGCCGGAAATCGGCCGCCGCCGGGCTCGTCCACAGGCAGGCCGCGACCAGCGCCAGCACCGGCAGGAGGCCGGCCAACGTCAGACGGATATTGCGGGGAGCTGAGGCGAGGGAATCTGTTGGGCTCATGCAGCGAAGCTATATCAAATCATGGACGATTTCGCGTGCCCGGCCGGCACTGTCAACGGGCGGGCGCCCGTCTGCGACGCTGTCGGACCATGGCCGGGGTGGCCGGACCGGTCCGTTTTGCGCGCCGATATGGCAAAATCTGTGACAATTCCCACCTGATATCAATATGGTGAGCGCGACACACGGGATCACGATCATGAGCATTGACGACAAAACCAGAACGGAACTCGAGGCCGCGGTCTTCCGGCGTCTCGTCAGTCACCTGCGCAACCGCACCGATGTGCAAAACATCGACCTGATGAACCTCGCCGGCTTCTGCCGCAACTGCCTGTCCAACTGGATGAAGGAAGAGGCCGACGCCAAGGGCCTTGCCGTGAGCAAGGACGAGAGCCGTGAGGCGGTCTACGGTATGCCGTATGAGGAATGGAAGGCGAAGTATCAGGGCAGCGCGACGCCGGAGCAACTCGCGGCGATGAAGAAAGCCCAAAGCGGGCATTAAGCCGAGCAACGTCATTCCGGGATGGTGCGTTAGCACCAGACCTCAGGTGCGCAATTGCGCATCGGGGAATCTCGAGATTCCGGGTTCGATGCTGCCGCATCGCCCCGGAATGACGTTTATACCTGAAAGACCAGCATCTCCTGTGGGCGCGCTGTGGATGAGCGCGATGTTTCCTTGACGGAACGCGCGCCAAAATCGAGGGTCGCCCGCAGCAAGCGGTGCGCAAGGCGCGTATTCGCGTAACATTTCGATGCCAGTTCAGGAGTGCGCGATGGCCACCACGTCTGCCGCCGTCAAGGAAGAGCCCGCAACGCGATTTGCCAAGGACCAGCTCAAGTCCATCATCGAGCGCATCGAGCGGCTGGAAGAAGAGAAGAAGACGATCTCGGACGACATCCGCGACGTTTATGCCGAGAGCAAGGGCAACGGCTTCGACGTCAAGGCGCTGCGCGCCATCATCCGTCTGCGCAAGCAGGATCCGAACGAGCGCCAGGAGCAGGAGACCATCCTGGAGACCTACATGCAGGCGCTGGGGATGCTCTGAGGCGGCCAGCGGCCACCCCTGCTGGCGTTTGCCAAGGGCGCCCCCAAAGGCGTCCTCCAAGGCGCGCCCCTCAAAGGCTCAGGTCAAAGCTGCTGGAAGGCCTCCTGTCGAGGCTTGGGTGAAATCCCGGGATTTGCTACACTGCCGGCGAGGTAACCGGGCAGATCGTTCAGATGGACGTGCCAGGACCAGAGCGCCGGCTCGCTGCGGTCCTCGCCGCCGACATGGTCGGCTATAGCCGCCTGATGGAGGCTGACGAGACGGGCACCCTTGCGCGCCTCAAAACCCATCGCATCGAGCTGATCGATCCGGCCATCGCCAAGAATCGCGGCCGCATCATCAAGACCACCGGCGACGGCCTGCTGGTCGAATTCCACAGCGTCGTCGATGCGGTGCTGTGCGCGGCCGAGGTCCAGAGCCGGATGGCGAAGCGCAACGCCGACGTCGCGCCGGCGCGGTGGATGCAGTTTCGCATCGGCATCAATCTTGGCGACGTGATCGTTGACGGCGCCGATATCTTCGGCGACGGCGTCAACGTCGCGTCCCGTCTGGAGACGCTGGCCGAGCCCGGCGGCATTTGCATTTCCGGCGCGGTGCGCGATCAGGTCGGCGATCGCCTGGAAGATCTGAGCTTCGAGGATCTCGGCGACCAGACCGTCAAGAACATCGCGCGCCCGATCCGGGTTTTTCGCGTTCATCTCGAATCCGGTGCCAGGCCCGTTCCGGAGCACCCGAGTGCGGTGGCCGCCCCTGTCGTCGCCAAGAAGCCTTCCATCGCCGTGCTGCCGCTCGTCAACATGAGCGGCGATCCCGAGCAGGAATTCTTCGCCGACGGGCTCACCGAGGACATCATCACCGAGCTGTCGCGCTTCCACGATCTGCTGGTGATCTCGCGCAACTCGAGCTTCGTGTACAAGGGCAAGGCCGTGAAGGTGCAGGACGTCGCGAAGGAATTCGCCGTCGACTATGTGCTGGAAGGCAGCGTGCGGAAGGCGGGCGGCCGGATCCGCGTCACCGTGCAGCTGATCGACGCCGTGGCCGACCGGCACGTTTGGGCCGAACGCTACGACCGCGAGCTTGCCGACATCTTCGCGATCCAGGACGAGATGACGCGCGCGATCGTGGCGACCTTGCCGGGGCGCGTCGAGGCTGCCGCGCATGACCGCGTCAAGCGCAAGCCGACCGACAACATGGCGGCCTACGAGTGCGTGCTTGCCGCCAAGGTGCTGCATCATCGCTCGGCACGGGACGACAACGCGGAGGCGCAGCGCCTGCTCGAGCGGGCCATCGTGCTTGACCCAAACTATGCCCATGCCCACGCCTGGCGGGCCTGCGTGCTCGGCCAGACCTGGGTCTACAACTGGTGCACCGACCGCGACGCGACCATGGCGCAGGTCGCCGCAGAGCTCGAGATCGCGCTCAAGCTCGACGACAATGACAGTGACGTGCACCGGATCCTCGCCGCGCTGAACCTTAACCGCGACGACCACGACAAGGCGGCCTTCCACCAGGAGCGCGCGCTCGCGCTGAACCCGAACTACGACCTCGTGGTCGTGCAGCAGGGCGAGCTCCTGACCTGGCTCGGGCGGCCCGAGGAGGGCATCGACTGGATCAAGCGGGCGATGCGCCTCAATCCGTTCCATCCGGAGCGCTTCTGGAGCCATCTCGGCCGGGCCTGCTATTGCGCCGAGAAATACGCCGACGCCGTCGAGGCGTTCTCGCGCATCACGCGCCCCGACCACACCCATCATGCCTTCCTCGCGGCGACCTTCGCGCAGATGGGCAACACGGTGGCGGCCTCTGCCCACGCCGCCGAGGTGCTGAAGCGCGAGCCGACCTTCTCGGTTGCCGCGCATCTGACAACCCAGCGCTACAAGTATGAGCCCGATCGGGCACGCTACGAGGCCGGCCTGCTCAAGGCAGGGCTGCCGGCCTGAAGGGGCGGAAAGCTATCTTGTCGGCAGAAGCGCGGCTCAGCGCAGCGAGGCGGTGCGGAGCACGAAGGACTGGGTCGTCAGGAGGGCGGTCGCCGAGCCCGAGAAGCGGTCGCAGGTCATGCCCATCATCGGATCTTCCGAGAAGGTCATGACGACGGCGGCCTGCGGCTTCACGAAATGAGCCCGCATCATGGTCATGTCGGTGTCGCCAAGCACCGTGGTCAGCATGGCATTGCTGGCGCTCGGCGCCAGCATCACCACGCGCATCCAGATATCGTTGCCCTTGGCAGCCGAGATCCGCGCGGAGGTGGTGATCACGCCCTGGCTCGGTGCGCCCTTGGCAACGACGGTGTTGATTTCGGTGCTAGGGACCGCACCATTGCGCGTCGGGCGCACGTTGCGCGGGATCGGCGCGGTCGCTGCGACGATGTTGGCCCGATCGACCGGCGAGGCCGCGGGCGCATAGGCCAGCGCCTTGTTGAAGTTTTCGGTTGTCGTGCTCGCAGTGGTCTGCGGATCGCTACCGCCGACCGCCTCGCGGGCCTTCAGCGCGGCAATCTGCGCCGCCGACGCCTGCTTCGGCGCCTCACCCTCGTCACCCCAGAAGCCGCGGGCATTGATGATGTCGGCAGGGGATTGCGGCGCGGTGTTCTCGGCCACCTGCACCACTTGCACCGCCGGCTTCGCCTTCGGCATCGGCACGAGCTGGGCGTCGGCGGCGGCGAGCTGGATGGCGGCGGCGAACTGCGGCTTGGCGCGCGGCAGCGGAACCGGATCGGCGGCTTTGGCGGGCGCGGCGGCAGCCACCACGGTGTTGGCGGCGGGCTTGTCGTTCACGCTGGCCGCGCCTTCGTCTTCATCGTCACTCGACTTGCCGCCACCGAACAGCTTCGCGAACAGGCTCGGCTTGCCGATGGTCGCGGCATCGTCACCATTGCCGCGGCGCTCGATATCGGCCTTGGCAAGCTCATAGCCCTTGAGCGGCGTGCCGTCGGTCGGGACATGGACGGTGCGGCCGTCGGGGAACACCTTGACCAGCTGATCGCGGGTCATGCGCGGCCAGTGGCGGATGCTGCCGGTGTCGAGATGGACGAACGGCGAGCCCGAGGTCGGATAGAAGCCGACGCCGCCGCGCTGCAGGCGGAGGCCGGCGTAGCGGATCTGCTCCAGCGGCACGCCCGGGATGAAGAAGTCCATCGCATGCCCCAGCATGTGCTGGCTGTGGCGCGCGACGCCCGAGGAGCGGCGGCGGAGCATGGCGTTGGTGGCAGGGGCGCGATAGGCGGAGATGATCTGGATCGGCTGCTTGCCGCCGACGTCGTTATAGACGTCCCACAGGATGTCGAAGAGGTGACGGTCCATCACCGTTTCATCCTGGGAACGCCAGTCGCGCAGGAAGTGGTTGAGCTGCTTCAGCGCGCCTTCGTCGTAGCGGCCCTCGCGCTTGAAGGTGACGGTGAGGTCTTCGCCGGAATGGGTGTGGTGGAAGGAGAGGGTGCGGGTCTGGTTCAGCGCGGTGGCATCGTGCACCGATCCTGCGCCCGCCAACAGCAATAGCGCAGTCAGGCCGACTTGGTATCCGGCCTTAGGCAACGACAGCGGATTGCAGCGGCGTGCGAAGACAGCCAGCACTATGAGCCCACCCAGTCGACGAGCGTTCGGTCGGCATCTTTCGCAGACCCCCTGCGGAAGACGGTGAACGCTTTCTTAAAGCGGGAGGGTTAACCGAGGTTTACCGACCCGCCCCCAAGTTAGGCTTAACTAACTGGGCGACTGTGGCAAAAGATAGCCATGCTCCCCGGCCGAGACCCGAAATGGTTAACGTAAACGATCTCGCCTTTTGAGCGAGATCGTTGATTTTGCTTCAAAATTTATCCCAATCGGGCCGAAATGCAGACTAGCGGGTGATCACCCGGCGCTGCTGCTGGGCCTGCCCACGACGGATCGGCTGCGGCTCCGGCTGTCCGAATCCCCCGAACAGCCGCTCGAAGAAGTTTGGTCCGGAGGAGCCAAAGCCGTTGTCGCCGGCGACATTGACGCCGGCGGGCAGGCTGCTGCTCGGCGGACGCGAGTAGCTCGGCTGGGCGTGCGCCACCACCGTCTCGAGATCCTTGCCGCGGTTGTTCCTGAGCAGCGACAGCATGCTGGCATCGCGGCCGTAAACGTCCCTGCGCAATTGCAGCTTGCCGGCATCGTCCACGAACGCGGTCTGGTAGGTGATGTTCACCGGGATCGGCGTCGGGAATTTCAGGTCGACCTCGCTCGAACCGTACATGCTGCGGATCCGCTCCGGCGTGTAGTGCTGGTTCGGCTCGGTAATGTTGAGCAGGACGGCGGCGTACTGATCGGGATTCTGCACGCGCATGCAGCCGTGGCTGAAAGCGCGCTCGTCCTTCGCGAACAGGTACTTGTCCGGCGTGTCGTGCTGATAGACCAGGAACTTGTTCGGGAAGTTGAAGCGGATGCGGCCGAGCGCGTTGGCTTCACCCGGCGGCTGCGAAATGTGGATCGAGCCGTCGCGGTTGCGCTCGAGCCTGAGGCCCATGCGCTGCAGCACCGTCGGATCCTGCTGCAGGGCCGGCAGATATTCGTTGTAGATGATCGACGGCGGCACGTTCCAGGTCGGATTGACCGTGATGTACTTCATCGTCTCGGTCAGAAGCGGCGTGGCATGCTGGCCGGGCTTCCCGGTGACGACGCGGGTGGTCCAGACCGGCGCGCCGTTCTGCATCACCTTCAGCGTGTAGTCCGGGATGTTGAGGATCACATAGGCATTGCCGACACTGGCCGCGCCGAGCTGGCGCGGCAGCCAGCGCCAGCGCTCCATGTTGACGATCACGGTGTCGATCTGCCGGTCGCGCTTCGGATTGTTCAGCGCCTTGACCGTGCGCTCGTCGAGAACGCCGGTCGGCTTGAGGTCGACGCTGCTCTGGAATTTCTCCACCGCCCGCGCGACCGTCGCGTCATACTTGGTGCTGTCGGCATCCTCGGTGATGCCGAGCTTGTTGCGCAGGTCCGGCACGCGCGGATCGTCCATCTCGACCGCGGCCTGCTTCTTGCGCGCCGGCAAATATTTCAGCGTCGGACCGTCCGCGATCGTGATGACCGGACCGTCGCCCTGGCCGCGCAACTCGGCGAGCTTCTTCTTCAGCTCCTTGTAGAGCTTCTGCGGCGGGTTGTAGCCGTCGAGCGCGGCGGAGGCGTCCTTGGCGGAGGTCACATTGGCGAACACTTCCGCCGGATCGATCGGGTGCTCCGGATAGAGAATGTCCGCCGACACCTGCGACCAGTGCATGCGGCCGCTCTGGGCCTGGCGGGCGTAGTCCAGCATGCTGGCGGCGAGCTTCAGCTCGGCGTCGGCCAGCGCGTCCGGCGAGGTCGCCGCGGCGAAATCCGGCACCGGATAGTCTGATGCATCGAGGCCGTCGGCGGCCGCGTCCTTCAGGCGGGCGATGACGCCCTTGCCGGCGTCGGTCAGCTTGCCGGCCTTGGTGAACACCGGCGCGTATTCGCGAGCCGAATAGAACTTCTCGGCCGCTGCGCGCTCGTTCTTGCGGTCAAAGCTACGCAGCGACTTGCTGGCGAGCAGTTCGCGCAGCTTGTCGGCAACCGGCTGATCCTCGGCAGCAACGTTGCTTGCCGCCTTCGCCGGTTCGCCCGCCGGCGCTGCGGCGGTCGCGGGAGCAGGAGCTGTGGTCGGCGCCGCTGCCGTTGCAGGCGCGGGGCTTGCGGCAGGCGCGGTGGCCGTTGCAGGGGCGGGGGTGGCCGCCGCCGGCGCGACGGCGGTATCGGTCTTTGGCGCGTCGGCGGGCTTCGTCGCCGGCGCGGTTACGGCATCGGCGGGCATCGGCTCGACGGCCTTTGCAGTCGCGCTCGGCTCTGCCGGCTTGGCGTCGACCGGCTTTGTCTCAGCAGGCTTGGCTTCGGTGGCGTGCACATCCGCTGGCTTCACGTCGGCCGGCTTGGCTGCATCGGGCAGCGCGGCGGTGGTGTCGGCCTTGAAATCGCTTGCGGTGGGGGGCGGCACGTTGGCCGGTTCGGGGCGCGGGATCGCCGCGTCGATCGCGAGTTCCGAGGCGCTGGAGTGCGGCGTGTCCTGCGCGAAGGCCGCGGTCGCGGACACCGTGAGGAAGGTTGCCGCGACGGCCATCAATACGCGGTCAAATCCTCGACGGTTGTTCGAACAGTCACGCATCGTCACACCCCCTGGGTGAAACTGCCCCTCATCAAGCTGGAACAGTTCAAATCAGAATTTGGTTTCATAGCTTGCGCGAAAGCGCCGGCCTCTCGATCGACTCGCACGCCTGCACACAACGAACGCAGACGATACCTTTGCCCCTCTCATGCAGCCAGCGCCATGCGGGGCAACTCACGACAAACTGACCTCGAAGCAGCTGATTTCGCTCCGGGCTGTGCGTTTTTGCCACGCGGCACAGCCTTTGTCTGTCACCGCCACGACACGGTTCAAAAGGTTCCCTGGTGCGGCCTGTCGGCCTCGAGAGCTAAGTGGCGTCGCTTGCGCGCGCGCCGGCCGCAGCTTCGTCGAGCTTGCGGTAGAGCGTCGAGCGGCCGATCTTGAGGCGGCGCGCGACCTCCGACATCTGTCCGCGATAATGCGAAATCGCGAAGCGGATGATCTCGTTCTCGAGATCTTCTAAAGGGCGCACCTCGCCCGCGGCATTGAGCATGGAAAGGCCGCCGGCGGTTGGCAGGGAGGCGACAACCGGTATTTCATTACCGGAAATCATGGCGGGGGCCGTGGAAGGCGACACCACGAGCGGCTCGCCCTGCAGCGATTTGCCGTCCGGCGCCGGATGCGCTGTTCCTTGCGGGAAATCGGCGAGCCCGAGCTGGTCGCCATCGCTCATCACCACGGCGCGATACACCGTGTTCTCGAGCTGGCGGATGTTGCCCGGCCAGTCGAGCTGCGAGAGGTGGGCCATCGCCTCGCCGCTGATGCCGGTGATGTTGCGGTTCTCCTCGGCGCAGAATCGCGCCAGGAAATGCCGCAGCAGATGCGGGATGTCTTCGCGCCGCTGTCGCAGCGCCGGAATGGTCAGCGGCAGCACGTGCAGGCGATAGAACAGGTCCTCACGGAACTGGCCGCCTTTCACGAGATCGAGCAGCTTGCGGTTGGTCGCCGAGATGATGCGAACATCGACCTTGACCGGCTTGCGGCCGCCGACCGCCTCGACGGTGCCTTCCTGCAGGGCGCGCAGCAATTTCACCTGCGTGGCCAGCGGCAATTCACCGACCTCGTCGAGGAACAGCGTGCCGCCATGCGCTTCGACGAACTTGCCCTGATGGCGCTCGGTGGCGCCGGTGAAGGCGCCCTTCTCGTGGCCGAACAGGATCGATTCGACGAGATTGTCCGGGATCGCGCCGCAATTCACCGCAACGAACGGCCTGGCCTTGCGCTCGCTGCTGCCGTGAATGGCGCGCGCGAACAGTTCCTTGCCGACGCCGGATTCGCCCTCGATCAGCACCGGGATCGTCGAGGACGCGGCCTTTTGCGCGGTGCGCAGCACCCCGGCCATCGCCTCGCTGCGGGTGATGATGTCGGAGAAGGTCAGCCGGCCCTCGCGGCTGTGGCGGATCCGCTGCAATTCGCCCTTCAGCGCCGAGGCGTTGAGGGCGTTGCGCAGGGAAACCTGCAGCCGCTCGAAGCCGACCGGCTTGACGACGAAATCCTGGGCACCGGCGCGCATCGCCGACACGACATTGTCGATGCCGCCATGCGCGGTCTGCACGATGACCGGGACGGTCAAACCAGCTTCACGAATTTTTGCGAGGACTCCGAGACCGTCGAGGCCCGGCATCACGAGGTCGAGCACGACGGCGTCAATCGCCTGCGTCTCGGATGCGGTCAGGGCCGCGATCGCCGCGTCGCCGCTGTCCACGACGAGGGGCTCATAGCCGCACTTCTGCACCATGTTTTCAACCAAACGGCGCTGTACTGCGTCGTCATCGGCGATCAAAATGGTGGCAGCCATGGTTTTCCCCGCACGCTACGTTTATTTGTCTCGAATCGGGGCAATGTCGCCGATGCCGATTAACGCACTCTTAAATGTTGCAAACCCGCATTCATTCCGCCGCCGCCGACATCTTTCCGACTGAACTAAGGTTACGAACAAGATGACCTCGCGCTCCAAAACTGCATCCAACAAGTCTGCCCTCGGCAAGGCCGCTCTCCGCAAGGAAGCCGCGTTGCGCAAAACGGCCGCGCAACGCAAATCGTCCGCAGGCGGTCCGGCGGCGAAAAAGGCAGCCAGCAAGACCGGCAAGCTTCCGGAATGGAATCTGGCAGATCTCTACTCCGGAATCGATGCGCCGGAGGTCGCACGCGACTTGCAGAAAATGGACGCAGATTGCGTCGCGTTTGAGACCGACTACAAGGGCAAGCTTGCCGAAAATACCGCCAAGGAAGGCGGCGGAAAGTGGCTGGCCGAGGCGATCAGGCGCTATGAGGCGATCGACGATTTGGCTGGCCGTCTCGGCTCTTACGCCGGCTTGGTCCATGCCGGCGACAGCGTCGATCCCGCGATTTCGAAATTCTACGGCGATGTCTCCGAGCGGCTGACCGCCGCGTCGGTGCATCTGTTGTTCTTCTCGCTCGAGCTCAATCGCGTCGACGACGACGTGATCGAGCGCGCGATGGCCGAACCGGAGCTCGGCCATTACCGGCCGTGGATCGAGGATCTGCGCAAGGACAAGCCGTACCAGCTCGAGGATCGCGTCGAGCAGCTGTTCCACGAAAAGGCGCAAAGCGGCTACGCGGCCTGGAACCGGCTGTTCGACCAGACCATCTCCGGTCTGCGTTTCAAGATTGGCGGCAAGGAGCTCGCGATCGAGCCGACGCTGAACCTGCTGCAGGACAAGGCGGGGGACAAGCGCAAGGCTGCCGCGCAGGCGCTCGCCAAGACCTTCAAGGACAATGAGCGCAGCTTCGCGCTGATCACCAACACGCTCGCCAAGGACAAGGAAATCTCCGACCGCTGGCGCGGCTTCCAGGATGTCGCAGATTCCCGCCATCTCAACAACCGCGTCGAGCGCGAGGTGGTCGATGCGCTGGTCGCCTCGGTGCGCGCGGCCTATCCGAAGCTGTCGCACCGCTATTACGCGCTGAAGGCCGGCTGGTTCAAAAAGAAGAAGCTGCCGCACTGGGACCGCAACGCCCCGCTGCCGTTCGCGGCGACCGGCACCATCGCCTGGCCCGAGGCGCGCAACATGGTGCTGTCGGCCTATAGCGGCTTCTCGCCCAGGATGGCCGAGATTGCCGAGCGCTTCTTCGACGATCGCTGGATCGATGCGCCGGTCCGTCCCGGCAAGGCGCCCGGCGCGTTCTCGCATCCGACCACGCCGTCGGCGCATCCCTATGTGCTGATGAACTATCAGGGCAAACCGCGCGACGTGATGACGCTGGCGCACGAGCTCGGTCACGGCGTCCATCAGGTGCTGGCGGCGAAGAACGGCGCGCTGATGGCGCCGACGCCGCTGACGCTGGCGGAAACCGCAAGCGTGTTCGGCGAGATGCTGACCTTCAAGCGGCTATTGTCCCAGACCAGGAACGCCAAGCAGCGCCAGGCGCTGCTCGCGGGCAAGGTCGAGGACATGATCAATACCGTGGTGCGGCAGATCGCGTTCTATTCATTCGAGCGCGCGGTTCATACCGAGCGCAAGAACGGCGAACTCACCGCCGAGCGGATCGGCCAGATCTGGCTCAGCGTGCAGGGCGAGAGCCTGGGGCCGGCGATCGAGATCAAGCCGGGCTACGAGACGTTCTGGATGTACATTCCGCACTTCATCCACTCGCCGTTCTACGTCTATGCCTATGCGTTCGGGGATTGCCTCGTGAACTCGCTCTATGCGGTCTATGAGCACGCGTCCGAAGGCTTTGCGGAGCGCTATCTCGACATGCTCGCCGCCGGCGGCACCAAGCACTATTCCGAGCTGCTGCGGCCGTTCGGGCTCGACGCCAAGGACCCCAAATTCTGGGACGGCGGCCTGTCCGTCATCGCCGGCATGATCGACGAACTGGAGGCGATGGGCTGAGGCCCATCGGCGTTCCGGCCGGGCCGGGCGGCAGCCGGTCCCGTGCCAGTTTCGTTCGGCGTTTTTTGCGCCTGGCGGCATGATCGTTCCATGATGCCTGCGTTTGGGAGGCCAATCCTGCCGAGGGGCTGCCGCGGCGTCGTCGCTCGAACGTGGATCGGGGACGATTTGCGCTTCAAATCGCCCGATCGGGACCGCGCCGTTGCCCTGCCTATCCGTTTGCGGTAATGGCTCGCGGAGGACGCGAATTTCTGACTGGGGACAGCGATGGCAGACCATAGCGAAGTGGCCTACACGACCGCCGACGGCAACGATTACGTGGCGCATGAGCAGACCTATGAAGGGTTTCTCATGCTGGTCAAATGGGGCACCATCAGCGTCGCCATTATTCTCGCCTTGATGGCCTATTTCCTGGTCTGATCCTTAGATCGGCTAGCGGCGCCGCCGTCCCGCGGCGGTGCCGGAATTGCTGTCGAAACCCGGATGTAAAAACCGGGTATCCAAATCTGGCGAAAATAACGCTAGTTTGAAGACGCGTGCGCCGCTCGCGCCGCCGGAGGGCCCATGAAGATTGCCGTTGCCAAGGAAATTGATCCGTCCGAGCCGCGGGTTGCGGCCTCGCCCGATACCGTGAAGAAGTTCAGGGCACTCGGCGCCGAGGTCGCGGTCGAGCCGGGCGCGGGCATCAAGTCGGGCCTTCCCGATTCGGAGTTCACCGCGGTTGGCGCCACCGTCAGCGCGGACGCGCTCAAGGACGCCGACATCATCATCAAGGTGAAGCGGCCGGAAGCCTCCGAACTTTCCAAATACAAGCGCGGCGCGCTGGTCATCGCGATCATGGATCCCTACGGCAACGAGGCCGCCCTGAAGGCGATGGCCGATGCCGGCGTGTCCGCCTTCGCGATGGAATTGATGCCGCGCATCACCCGCGCGCAGGTGATGGACGTCTTGTCCTCGCAGGCCAATCTGGCCGGCTACCGCGCCGTGATCGAGGGCGCCGAGGCGTTTGGCCGCGCCTTCCCGATGATGATGACCGCCGCCGGCACCGTTCCGGCCGCCAAGGTGTTCGTGATGGGCGTCGGCGTCGCCGGCCTGCAGGCGATCGCGACCGCGCGGCGGCTCGGGGCCGTCGTCACCGCGACCGACGTGCGCCCGGCCACCAAGGAACAGGTCGAATCGCTCGGCGCGAAATTCCTCGCCGTCGAGGACGAGGAATTCAAGAACGCGCAGACCGCCGGCGGCTACGCCAAGGAAATGTCCAAGGAGTACCAGGCCAAGCAGGCCGCGCTGACCGCTGAGCACATCAAGAAGCAGGACATCGTGATCACGACCGCGCTGATCCCCGGCCGTCCGGCACCAATGCTCGTCACCGGCGAGATGGTGAAATCGATGAAGCCCGGCTCGGTGCTGGTCGATCTCGCGGTCGAGCGCGGCGGCAATGTCGAGGGCGCGAGGCCCGGCGAAGTGGTCGAGACCGATGGCATCAAGATCGTCGGCTACACCAATGTCGCCGGCCGCGTCGCAGCGTCGGCCTCGGGGCTCTACGCGCGCAACCTGTTCTCGTTCATCGAGACGATGGTCGACAAGGCCAACAAAGCGCTCGCGGTCAATTGGGACGACGAGCTGGTGAAGGCCACTGCGCTGACCAAGGACGGCGCCGTCATCCATCCCAACTTCCAGCCGAAGTAAGGAGAGAAGCCATGGAGCATCTCGCGCAGGCCGTCGATCCGTTCGTGTTCCGGCTGTCGATTTTCGTGCTCGCCGTGTTTGTCGGCTATTTCGTGGTGTGGTCGGTGACGCCGGCGCTGCATACGCCGCTGATGAGCGTGACCAACGCGATCTCGTCGGTGATCGTGGTCGGCGCGCTGCTTGCGGTCGGCGTCGGCATGGTCTCGAGCGGTTCGGGCTGGGCCCGCGGCTTCGGCTTCGTCGCGCTGATCTTCGCCTGCGTGAACATCTTCGGCGGCTTCCTGGTCACCCAGCGCATGCTCGCGATGTACAAGAAGAAAGCCAAGTGAGCGGCAATCACCTCGGGGTGATGAGGATTTTGGGGGACCTGAGATGAGCGCCAATCTCTCTGCACTGTTGTATCTCGTGGCGGGGGTGCTGTTCATCCTGTCGCTGCGCGGCCTGTCGAGCCCGGCGTCGTCGCGCCAGGGCAACATGTTCGGCATGATCGGCATGGCGATCGCCGTCGGCACCACGCTGGCGAGCCATCCGCCGGCCGACGGCGTGGCCTGGGTGCTGGTCATCCTCGCGGTCGCGATCGGCGGCGGCATCGGCGCCGTCATCGCGCGCCGGGTGCCGATGACCTCGATGCCCGAGCTCGTCGCCGCGTTCCACTCGCTGGTCGGCATGGCCGCGGTGCTGGTCGCCGCCGGTGCGTTCTATGCGCCCGAGGCGTTCGACATCGGCACGCCCGGCCACATCCATCCGCAGAGCCTGGTCGAGATGTCGCTCGGCGTCGCGATCGGCGCGCTGACCTTCACCGGCTCGGTGATCGCGTTCCTGAAGCTGTCGGCACGGATGAGCGGCGCGCCGATCATCCTGCCGTTCCGCCACGTCATCAACATCGTGCTGGCGCTGGCGCTGGTGTTCTTCATCGTCGGCCTCGTGATGAGCGGCAGCGCGCTCGACTTCTGGCTGATCACGATCATCGCGCTGGCGCTCGGCGTGCTGATGATCATTCCGATCGGCGGCGCCGACATGCCGGTCGTGATCTCGATGCTGAACTCGTACTCCGGCTGGGCCGCGGCCGGCATCGGCTTCACGCTCGGCAATTCGGCGCTGATCATCACCGGCGCGCTGGTCGGCTCCTCCGGCGCGATCCTGTCCTACATTATGTGCCACGCGATGAACCGCTCGTTCATCTCGGTGATCCTCGGCGGCTTCGGCGGCGAGACCGCCGCGGCCGGCGGCGGCTCGGGCGAGCAGAAGCCCGCCAAGCTCGGCTCGGCGGATGACGCCGCCTTTATCATGAAGAACGCCTCGAAGGTCATCATCGTGCCCGGCTACGGCATGGCGGTGGCGCAGGCCCAGCACGCGCTGCGCGAGATGGCCGACATCCTGAAGAAGGAAGGCGTCGAGGTGAAATACGCCATTCACCCGGTGGCGGGCCGCATGCCCGGCCACATGAACGTGCTGCTGGCCGAGGCCAACGTGCCCTATGACGAGGTGTTCGAGCTCGAGGACATCAACTCGGAGTTCGCCCAGGCCGACATCGCCTTCGTGATCGGCGCCAACGACGTCACCAACCCGGCGGCGGAAGAGGACAAGACCTCGCCGATCTACGGCATGCCGGTGCTGCAGGTCTGGAAGGCCGGCACCGTGATGTTCATCAAGCGCTCGCTCGCCTCGGGTTATGCCGGCATCGACAACCCGCTGTTCTACCGCGACAACACCATGATGTTGCTCGGCGACGCCAAGAAGGTCACCGAGAACATCGTCAAGGCGATGTAAGGCGGTAGCGATGGCGCTGAACCGGGAGTGGCATCGAGCGCATCGCATGCCGCTCCAGGCGACGCGCGAGCAGCGCATCAAGTGGCACGTCGCGCATGCGGCGGCGTGCGCGTGCCGACCGGTCCCCGACAGCATCAAGGCGGACGTCGAGAAGCTGCTCAAGCTCCACGGCAAGACATAGCCGCGGCCACCGCTGATGGCGCTGGCACTCGCAATCCTGAAATGGTTCCTGATCGCCGCGGTCGTCGTCTATCTCGGCGGGCTCGCGGTGCTCTACGTCAAGCAGCGCGAGCTGCTGTTTCCGATCCCGCCGGTCGGACGGACTGCGCCGGCAGCCGCGGGCCTTCCCGAAGCGGAAGAGCATGTCCTGACCACGGGCGACGGCGAGAAGGTCATCGTCTGGCACGTGCCGGCGAAGCCGGGCCGGCCCGTCGCGCTGTTCTTTCATGGCAATGGCGATTTCCTTGCCGGGCGCGTGGCGCGCTTCAAGGCCATCACGGCCGACGGCACCGGGCTGGTGGCGCTGTCCTTTCGGGGTTACGCAGGGTCGAGCGGGTCTCCGAGCGAGCAAGGACTGCTGCAGGACGCCGCAGCGGCTTACGCCTTCACCATCGCGCGCTACCGCGCCGAGCAGATCGTGGCCTGGGGTTTCTCGCTCGGCAGCGGCGTTGCGGTCGCGCTCGCCGCCGAACATCCCCTCGGCAAGCTGATCCTGGAGGCGCCCTACACATCAACGGCTGACGTCGCCGGTGCGCATTTCTGGTATGTGCCGGTCAGCCTCCTGATGCGCGATCAATTCCACTCCGACCGGCTCATCGCGCAGGTCAAGGCGCCGCTCCTGATCATGCATGGCACCGACGATCCGGTGATCCCGATTCGCTTCGGCGAGCGCCTGTTCGATCTCGCCCATGAGCCCAAGCAATTCGTGCGACTGCCCGGTGGCGGGCACGACAATCTCGACGATTTCGGTGCGATGGCGACGGCGCGGCGGTTTATCGGCGCCGCAAGAGGCTGACGGCGGCGATTGTCTGTCGCATAATCGCGCCACCGAAGTGAGGGGACCCCACGATGAGTGCACACGGACCGATGCCGCGGTCGGCCTGGCTGTATCCCGTTTTGGCGGTGCTGTTGTTTGCCGCGGTCACGGCCACCGGTTACAGCTTCGCGCCATCGGCCGGGGGCTGGGTGTTTGCGGCGGTGCTGCTGGTCATTCTGTTCGGCACCGTGTTCGCGGCGGTCCACCATGCCGAGATGATAGCCGAGCGGATCGGCGAGCCGTTCGGCACATTGCTGCTGACGCTCGCGGTGACGATCATCGAGGTGGCGCTGATCTCGACCATCATGCTGGGCGAAACGCCGGCGCCGACCCTGGCCCGCGACACGGTGTTTGCGGTGGTGATGATCGTCTGCAACGGTCTGGTCGGGCTCTGCATCTTCATCGGCGGCCTGCGCTACAAGGAGCAGGATTTCCAGATCACCGGGGCGAACCTTTACCTCAGCGTGCTGTTCGTGCTCGCGACCATCACGCTCGATATGCCCAATTTCACGCTGACCTCTCCGGGCCCGGTGTTTTCCACGGCCCAGCTCGCCGTGGTCAGCATAGTGACCGTGCTGCTCTATGCGGTGTTCCTCTACACCCAGACCATCCGTCACCGCGATTATTTCGTCAGCGGCGCCAATGAGGCAGCGGCGCATGGCGAGGTGATGTCGGACCGCATGACGGCGATCAGCGTTGCACTGCTGCTGGTCTCGCTGCTGGCGGTGGTGCTGCTGGCGAAGAAATTCTCGCTGGTGGTCGATGTCGTTACCGTCAAGATCGGCGCGCCGCCGGCCTTTGCCGGCCTGGTGGTGGCGGCCCTGATCCTGTTGCCGGAGAGCGTTGCCGCTGTGTCGGCGGCGCGCAAGAACGACCTGCAGAAGAGCATCAACCTTGCGCTCGGCTCGTCGATCGCCACCATCGGGCTTACGGTTCCCGCGGTGGCCGTAGCCGCCTATGCGCTCGACAAGCAATTGGTGCTCGGGCTCAGCAACCAGCATATGCTGATCCTGCTGCTCACCTTCATGGTCAGCATGCTCACCTTCGGAACCGGCCGCACCAACATCCTGTTCGGGCTGGTTCACATGGTGGTGTTCGCCGTGTTCGTGTTCATGGTTTTCGTGCCGTAGAGCATGATCCGCTTAAAAAAAATTGGAGAAAATGACGATGCTCAGTGCCAAATCGGATGTGCAGGTGGATACGGCGGAAGTCCGGGTGACCGAATGGCGCCTCGCGCCGGGCAGCGCCACCGGCCACCACACCCATGAGATGGACTATGTCATCGTTCCGATCACGGCGGGCGAGATGACGATCGTGGCGCCGAACGGCGAGCGCTCGAAGGCGCAGCTCGGAGCCGGCAAATCCTATTTCCGCAAGGCCGGGGTCCAGCACGACGTGCTCAACGAGACGGCCAGCGAGATCGTGTTCCTCGAGGTCGAACTCAAGCCCTGACGCGGCGCGAGAACCAAGCAAGGAACCCTGCACCCGCCGAATGGCAGGTCCGAGCCGGCGCGGCTGTGGAAATTCATAACCCGTTAACGGCTGCGCGATGATCTAGAAGGCGGATGCGGCCTGCGCAGGGGACGCCTCCGGCTGAAACCAAAGCGACACCAAAGGTGACGTCGGAACGGGGGTTTGCCACCGATCCGACGCAGTTGATCCCTGAATGTGCCTCAAAGTTCCAGCATGTAGTAGCGGGGTGGGGAGTGGCAGGTCATGCTGAGTTACCTGAAGAAATTTGTGATGGACATCTTACCCTCGGTGGCAGCGACCATCATCGGGGCGTACATCGTTAATCACTACATCGTGGCCAAGCCGGAAGCACCGTCAGCCGCAGCCGTGACCGCCGCAGTCGATCCCAAGGCAAATCCCAAGGCAGATCCGAAAGCCGCCGCCAAGCCCGCCACCGTCGTCAGCAGCCTCCCCGAAGCCGGCGTGAAGGCCAAGGGCATGTCCGAGCGCACGCTGATCGAACGGTCGGCGTCCGAGAAGGCCACCGTCACTGAGAAGGCCACCGTCACCGAGAAGCCTGCCGAGAAATCGGCCGACCCCAAATCGGCCGATGTGAAGCCTGACGCGCCGGCAGATACCGCCAGCATCCCCGCCGACACCCGCCATCACCCGGCGGCGCCGAAGGCGGTCGCGAAGGTCGCGCCCGCCGCGCCGCAGCCGGCCGCGCCCGCGACGTCAGCCGCGCCGGTCGAGGCTGCTGTGACGCCCGAGGAAAGCCGCGACGCCAACGACCTCGCACGCGCCGCCATCGAGCGGCTGCGCAAGGAGCGTCCGCAGGAGGCGGCGCGGTCCCAGGATGCCACGCGCACCGATCTCGCCCGCCTGCCTGAGGCGCAGCGTCCGGCAGCCACGTCGGCGATCCGGCCGTTGCCGCCGCCGATCATGGTGTCGAGCCCGTCCACTGACAATGTCGATCAATCCTCGCAGCCGCGTCCGCCCTATGCCGCCGGCGGCCAGGATTCCAACCGGCTGACGCCGCCGGCCGACATTCCGGTCCCGGTGGTGCAGGCCCCGCTCGACCTGCGCGCCGAGGCGATCATGCCGGCGCAGAAGAACGAGCGCACGTCGGTGACCGACGACATGTTCTCCGGCATGAAGTCGATGTTCCACGCCGTCCTGCCGAAGTAGCCGCAGCGCCGCTCGATCGTTGCTGACGGATTGTCTTCACGCCAAGGGCTAGCCGCCGGTGCGCGCCAGCCCGCTGCGCGCATTGCCGTCGCCTGGCCGCAGCGCGAGCGCGCGATTGTAGGACACCGCCGCCTTGGCCTTGTCGCCGAGCCGCTCATAGGCCTGGCCGCGCGTGCTCCACGCCCCAACATTGCCGGGATCGGCCTGCACGGCCTCGTCGAGATCGCTGGCGGCCTGCTTGGCCTTGTCGAGCGCGAGGTAGCTGGTGGCACGGCCGACCAGGGGCTCGGCCCTCTGCGGCGACAGCCCGCTGGCTGCCGTGAAATCGTCGATCGCCTGCTGATGCTGTCCGCGGCCCTGATAGATCAGGGCGCGGCCGTAGAGCGCCTGGATGTTGTAAGGGTCGGCCGCCAGCGCCTGTTCGAACTCCGCCATCGCCTCGTCGAGCTTGCCGGAGCGCGCCAGCGCCTGCGCACGCGTGGTGTGATCCTTGGCGCTGTTGACGTCTTGCGGGGTGATGGTGTCGGCGGCGGGCTTGTCGGCGGTGGCAGCGGGCTTCGGCTTGTCGTCCGAGGAGCCCCATGAACCGAGGTCGAAGGAGCAGCCTGCGAGCGGCAGGCCGAGAAGCACTGCAATGATGACGAGATGCGGCGCGCAACGGCGCTGCGCCGGTCCTGGAAAGGGCGGGCGGGCTACCGGATCAGCCGTCATGCAAAATGCTCTTGCCGGTCGTTTTGCATGGGTACCCCGGAACGCGGCGTGCTTCAAAACGACAACGCGGGCCCGTGGCCCGCGCTGTTAGACTTCCATATCGGCAAAACGGTTCAGCGAGGGCCGCGACCGGCGCCTGCACCGCCCGGACGGCCGCCGCGGTCGCCACCGGGGCCAGCGCCGAACACCGGCTTCGGCTTCATCGGCAGCAGGCCTTCGCGCTGCAGCTTCTTGCGCGCCAGCTTGCGCGCGCGGCGCACGGCTTCGGCCTTTTCGCGGGCCTTCTTCTCAGACGGCTTTTCGTAGTGACCGCGGAGCTTCATCTCGCGGAAAATGCCCTCGCGCTGCATCTTCTTCTTCAGCGCCTTCAGGGCTTGGTCGACATTGTTATCGCGGACGAGAACCTGCACGCGGCATCCTCTTTTGAATTGATCGGTTCGGAATTCTGGCGAGGTGAAGGGACGGCAAAAGGCCTGCCTCTTAACCCTAGGCGCGCGCATGTATCAGACAAACGCGCAGATGTCCACCGGTCGAGTGACTTTCGGGCCTAGTAAAGCCACGAAATAGGGCGAAAATGCCATTGTGCGGCCCTGATTTGGGTGGTTTGGCGCCCAGATGAGGGCCGCTCCCGGCGTTTTGGATAACCCGGACATTGGAAATAGGGGAGATGCGAGATGGAGATGAAGAAATACGCTGCCGAGGCCATCGGTACGTTCTGGCTCACATTCGCTGGTTGCGGCAGCGCGGTGATCGCGGCCGGCTTTCCGCAGGTCGGGATCGGCCTGGTCGGCGTGTCACTGGCCTTCGGGCTGAGCGTGGTGACCATGGCCTATGCGATCGGCCATATCTCGGGTTGCCACCTCAACCCGGCGGTGACGGTCGGGCTCGCCGCGGGTGGGCGTTTCCCGGGCGGCCAGGTGCTGCCCTACATCATCGCGCAGGTTGTGGGCGCAATCATCGCGGCCTGGCTGCTCTATGTGATCGCGAGCGGCGCGCCCGGCTTCGATGTCAGCAAGGGCTTTGCCTCCAACGGCTATGACGCGCACTCACCCGGCCAGTACAACATGGTGGTGTGCTTCATCACCGAGGTGGTGATGACCATGATGTTCCTGTTCATCATCATGGGATCGACCCATGGCAAGGCACCCGCCGGCTTCGCACCGCTCGCCATCGGCCTCGCGCTGGTGATGATCCATCTCGTCAGCATTCCCGTCACCAACACCTCGGTGAATCCGGCGCGCAGCACCGGGCCGGCGCTGTTCGTCGGCGGCTGGGCGCTGGGGCAGCTCTGGCTGTTCTGGGTCGCACCCCTGATCGGCGGTGCGCTCGGCGGCGTGATCTATCGCTGGCTCAGCGACGAGCCGACCGGCATCGTCGCCGGCGCGAAGACGGCGTGATCGGCGAGAGCGTTTTCGAGCGAAGTGGACGCCGGTTCGCGTGAAGAAAACGGGTAAACAAAAATCCAGAGCATCGGTTCTGATTCAATCAGAACCGTTGCTCTAATGGATCGTGGTTGCCACGATCCCATTTCCATCGATGCGACGAAGGCGGCTATCGGCCGCGTGTGGAATTATCCCTTCCGGGCCGGCGTCACTTCGGTGACGTGTCCCATCTTGCGGCCGGGGCGCGGCGTGCCCTTGCCGTACAGATGCACTGTGGCGCCGGGAACGGTGAGCCACTGCTCGTAGCTCAGGATGTCGTCGCCGATCAGGTTGGTCATGACGACGTCGCCGTGGCGCACCGGCTTGCCCAGCGGCCAGCCGGCGATCGCGCGGATGTGCTGCTCGAACTGTGAGATCGAGGCGCCGTCGAGCGTCCAGTGACCGGAATTGTGCACGCGCGGCGCGATCTCATTGACCAGCACCGTCGCCTTGCTGCCGTTGCCGGGCACCGCGAACATCTCCACCGCGAGCACGCCGACATAGTCGAGCGCCGAGGCGATCTCTTCGGCGATCGCGCGCGCCTGCACGGCAAGCTCATCGGTGATCGCGGCCGGCGCGCGGGAAATTTTCAGGATGTGGTCGCGATGCTCGTTCTCGGTGACGTCGAAGCATTCGACTTCGCCGGACGCGGAGCGGGCCGCGATCACCGAGATCTCGCGCTCGAACGGCACGAAGGCCTCGAGGATGGCCGACTTGGTGCCGAGGTCCTCCCAGACCTGTTCGAGGTCATCGCCCTCGCGGATGATGGCCTGGCCCTTGCCGTCATAGCCGAAGCGGCGGGTCTTGATCACCGCGGGCAGGCCGATGCGTTCGATTGCCGTGCGCAGCGTGCCGACCGAGGACACGTCGGCGTAGTCGGCCGTGCCGATGCCGAGCTTGCTGATGAAATCCTTCTCGATCAGCCGGTCCTGCGTGGTCTCCAGGATCTTGTAGGCCGGCAGCACCGGGCGCCGCGCGGCGAGCACCATCGCGGTCGCGGCCGGGACATTCTCGAACTCATAGGTGACGACGTCGACATCGTTGGCGAACAGTTCGAGCGCCTCGACGTCGGCATATTCCGCGCAGGTCGCGTTCTGCACCACGTCGAACGCCGGGGAGTCCGGATCCGGCGAAAACACCTGGCAGCGGAGCCCGAGGCGCGCCGCGGCCATCGCCAGCATCCGGCCCAATTGTCCGCCGCCGAGGATTCCAATGGTGTCGCCCGGCTTCAGCTTCACTGCGTTCGAAGCCGTCACGCCGCGCCCTCCGGATGCTCGTTGACCGCGTCGGTCTGCTGCTTGCGCCAGGCCGCAAGGCGGGCCGACACAGCCGGATCGTTGAGTGCGAGCACGCTCGCCGCGAGCAACGCGGCATTGATCGCGCCGGCCTTGCCGATTGCCAGCGTTCCGACCGGGACGCCGGCCGGCATCTGCACGATCGAATAGAGCGAATCGACGCCCGACAGAGCCTTCGACTCGACGGGAACCCCGAACACCGGAAGCTCCGTCAGCGCGGCCGTCATGCCCGGCAGATGGGCGGCGCCGCCGGCGCCGGCAATGATCACCTTGTGGCCGGCTGCCTTGGCGCCCTTGGCAAAGGCATAGAGCCGATCCGGGGTGCGGTGGGCCGAAACGATGCGCGTTTCGCAGGCCACGCCGAGCGCAGCCAGCGTCTCGGCGGCATGGCGCATGGTTTCCCAGTCGGACTGACTTCCCATGATGATGGCGATCGGAGCGGTCATCTCTTCAATTCTGTGCAGGAATCCAAAAGCATAGGCCGATTATAGGGACGGCCCGGGCGTCATCCAAGGCGTGGCAAGGGAGTTAGAATGGACTATCCTGTCTTGGTGAATCCCGGCAAGCCTTCATAAGCAGGCCTCAACAAGGATGCGCATGAAGAAGAAGACGACGTCGGCCGCCTCCGGGGCCGCGAAACGACGGAAAGGCGCGCCCGCCGCGCGCAAATCCAGGCCGGGCAAGACTGCAGCCAAGCGGGCTGGAACCAAACGGGCTGGAACCGGAGCTTCCACGCGAGGCGCGGTCGCATCCGGCGACAAATCGACCATCCGCAGCTTGCGGGCGCAGCTGGCGCGGGCGCAGGCCCGGATCGAGGAGCTGCAGGCCTCCGCCGAGACCGACTTCCTGCTCGACATCTTCAACCGGCGCGGATTCGAGCGCGAGCTCGCCCGTTCGCTCTCCTTCATCAAGCGTTATCAGGCCTCCGGTGCGCTGATCGTGCTCGACGTCGATCGCCTCAAGCCGATCAACGATGCCTTCGGCCACGCGGCGGGCGACGAGGTGCTGAAGGCGATCGTTGCCGCGATATCGGATCAGGTGCGCGCTTCCGATGTGATCGGCCGTCTCGGCGGTGACGAGTTCGCCGTGCTGCTGTGGAATCTCAGCGAGATCGATGCCCGCGCCAAGGCGGCTGCGCTGGAAGAGGCGATCGATCGGTTGACCTTCATGTTTCGTAACAGCCAGGTCACCGCAGGCGCCTCCGCGGGCGTTGCTATCCTTACCGCGCACTCGGATATCGATCGCGTGCTCGATGAGGCCGACCGTGCGATGTATGTGCGCAAGGCCCAGCGGCGCCACGAATCCCGAGAACTATAACGCGCTCAAATCCTCCGGCACATTTCCGTAAGCACGCAACAGCTTGGCATCGCCGAATTCGCCGATCGCAGGATCGCCGGTGCGGCTGAACGCGACGGCGCCGATGCTGCCGGGCATCCGCGACATGGTCTCCGCGCGGCGCAGCGCGACCGCCGAGCTCTGGCATTCCTCGGCATTGCCGGCGACCGGCGTGCCGTCATCATCCTGCATGAAGGGCAGTGCCACGTAATACGTTACATCGGCCATCGCTGTGCTCCCTGAAGATCAGGCCAAGGATCAGGCGGCATCGCTCGCCGCCCGGGTCTGCGCCGGCACGCAGCCGGCGGTGATCGCGGCCTGCAATTCCTCAAGCTCGGCTTCCAGATATTCGTTGGCCATGATCAGCGCCTTGATGGTGCTGCGCAGGTTGCCGTCGCACATCGCGATCGCCTGATCGCAGGCCTTCTCGTAGCGGCTGTTGTCGGGCAGGGAAGGCGGTGCGGACATGGCGAAACTCCCTCTGATGGCTGGCGGCTGGGCTGGCATGTTCTCTTTTTGTTCATGTGGAGTCAAGCGCCGGGAAACCGCCTTCCGTCCGTTGCCGCGAACGTGAAGCCGGCGAGGCGCTGTGGATGACGGGGAAAACCGTCGCCCGGTCTGAACCGGAAGCGCCGAACCGCGAAGGCCCGCGCCGCGGCACGCGTCAGGCAATGATGTCGGGCGTGATCTGGTCTTCGATGAAGGCGATGCGATCGCGCAGTTGCAGCTTCCGCTTCTTCAAGCGCTGCAGCATCAAGAGATCCGGCGCCGGCGACTGATGCAGCGCGTCGATCGCGGCATCGAGGTCGCGGTGCTCTTGTTGCAGCCGCGCGAGTTCGGCGATTAGTTCGCGCTCATCCTGATCGTTCATGGTTGTGTATTAACTGATAAGCACGATAAGGTTGTTGCGGCTGAAGTCGCCGCTCGCCGGAATATCCTCCTTGAACGCGCGCCGCGCAAGCCGGACCGGTTCCATAGTCACGATTGGTTACAGATAAACCGAAATGAGTGCGTGCGGCATTTCGCGTCCCCCATCGACAGCGCCGTCCACTCGTGTACACTCGGCGGTCCGGATCGAACCTGAGGTTTAACGCACCGAGGAGTGTTCGCAATGGCAATACAGGCCCATCTCATTGAGCTGGAGCGTAAACACAAAATACTCGAGAACGAACTGCACGAAGCGCTCGTTCACCCCTCTGTAGACGACCTGCATATTTGCGAGCTGAAGCGCCGCAAGTTGATGGTCAAGGATCAAATCGAGCGGTTGAGACTGTCCGCCGACGACACGGTCCACTAGACCGCCCCCCTGCAAATTAGCAAATAGCCTGGCCTTTCACCGAGGGATGAACGCCCAAGCGCGCGCGCATCCCCCGGGAGGCCTTACTGTATTTGCTCAGAGTTCCGCCAACGCGCCGACATGGTCGGCGACCGCGAGGGACGATGTCAGTCCGGGCGATTCAATCCCGAACAGGTTGATCAGGCCCGCGACGCCGTGATCGGCCGGCGCCTGGATCAGGAAATCCTGGGTCGCCACCGCCGGCGGCACGATCTTGGGGCGGATTCCCGAATAGCTCGGCATCAGCGCGCCGTCCGGCAGGGCCGGCCAGTATTTCCGGATCGCCGGATAGAACCGCTCGGCCCGATCAGGGTCGACCGCGTAATCGATGTGATCGATCCATTGGACGTCGGGCCCGAATCTCGCCTGTCCGGCCATGTCGAGCGTCAGGTGGACGCCGAGCCCACCGGGTTCCGGCACCGGGTAGATCAGCCGCGAGAACGGCGCCCTGGCGCTGCAGCTGAAGTAATTGCCCTTGGCCAAATAGGCCGTTGGAATCAATTCGATCGGCATGCCCTCGACGTTGCGCGCGACTGCCGTCGCGCCGAGCCCGGCGGCATTGACCAGGAGATCGCAGGCCAGCGTCATCGGCGCGGCGCCGCCGGCCTCGATCTCGAACCCGTCGGCGGTGGCCCTGGCGTGGAGCAGCGGCGTATGGAAGGCAAACGCCGCCCCGGCCGCCTCGGCGTCACCGCGCAGCGCCAGCATGTAAGCATGGCTGTCGATGATCCCGGTCGAGGGCGACAGCAGCGCTGCGTCGCAATTCAGCGCCGGCTCCAGCGCGCGCGCCGCCTCGCCGGACAGAAGCTGCATGTCGTCGACGCCGTTGGCCTCGGCATGCGCGCGGATCGACTGCAGCTTCTCGGTCTCCGCAGGCGTGGTGGCCACGATCAGCTTGCCGCAATTCTTGTGCGGGATGCCGTGCTCGGCGCAGTAGCGGTAGAGCGCCCGCTTGCCGCTGACGCACATCCGCGCCATCAGGCTGCCGGCGCGGTAGTAGATGCCGGCGTGGATCACCTCGCTGTTTCGCGACGAGGTCACCGTGCCGATCCCCTCGGCCTCCTCGAGCACAATCACTTCGCGGCCGGCCTGTGCCAGCCGCCGCGCCACGGCGAGGCCGATCACCCCCGCACCGACGATCACGCAATCAACCCTGTCCATCTCGTCCTTCAGGTCCGAAAATTTCCGCCCAGCCACGCCATGACCGTTGCCGCCAACATCGTTCAGCCGATCCGGCCGCCTTGGGCAAGTGCTTATTAGGCAAGTGCTTGGGCCATCTCAAATAGTTGGGAAGCCATGCCCTGTTAGTGGAGCATTAATCATGTCAGGGCAATTGCCATAAATTAAGTCAGCATTTTCCGGTTGCATCAGTACGCGTTTACCCGATCCAAACCGCCGGAGCCGGACACTCGCCCCGGAAATCCGCGGGTGATCGATGGTTGGCAGGAAGGTGCAGGCGGGCGGGAAGAATTCGATTCCGGCAAGGGCCGTGCTCTGCCTGATCGCCGCCGTCGCGCCGTGCGCTGCAGCCCGGGCCGGCACCGGTGCGTTCGCGCCGTCGAGCTATCTGGGCAGCCTCGATCCCGGCCTGGTCTGGGAGCTGCTGATCGGCAGCGTGGTGGTGGCGTCCTTTTTCGGCGCGGTCGGGCTGTGGATCCTCTCGGCGCTGCGCAAGGCCAAGCGCGCGCAATTGCGGCGTAACGCCTTCGTCTCGTCGGCACTCAACCATTTGAACCAGGGCGTGGTGATGACCGATGCGCAGGAGCGCATCGTGTTCTGCAACGACCGCTATCTCGACATCTACGGCCTGTCGCGCGCCGACATCAGGCGCAACATGACCGGCGTCGAGCTGCTGGAACTGCGCCGCGACCGCGGCGTGCTCGACGTCAGCGCCGAGGATTTCTTCGCCAGGGCCGCGGCGCCGGAGGGACTGGTTAGCGAGCTGCCCGGCGGCAGGTCGGTGCTGGTGAAGTATTTTCCATTGCCGAACGGCGGCTCGGTCGCGACCCATCTCGATTGCACCGACCAGCGCAAGCTGTCGCGCAAGCTCGCCTCGACCACACAATTCCTGGAATCGGTGCTCGACAACGTTCCGGTCTGCGTCGCGGCCAAGAACATCGAGGACGGCCGCTACATCTTCGCCAACCGCGCCTTCGAGCGCTTCTCGTGCTTCTCGCGCGATCACATCGTGGGCAAGCGCGCCGACGAGATCTTCCGCCCCGAGACCGCCGCCAGCATCGACACCGCCGACCGCGCGGCGCTGAACGCGGCGGAAGGCTATCATCGCAGCGAATTCTTCGTCGAACGCGGTTCGGACAAGCGGATCCTCGCCTCCAACCGCGTGATCGCCCGCAACGAGGCCGGCGAGCCGGAATTCCTGATCGCGCTGTTCGAGGACGTCACCGATCGCCGTTCGCTGTCGCGCGAGCTCGAGAACAACAAGAAGTTCCTCGAGCTCGTGGTCGACAACATCCCGGTCTCGCTGATCGTGCAGCGGGTCAGCGACGGCCGCTACCTCCTGGCCAACCGCAGCGCCGAGACGATCCTCAATCGCCGCCGCGAGGACGCCGCCGGCCTGACCGCGTCCGACATCTTCAATGCGCGTGAAGCCAAGCTGATCATCGCCCGCGACGAGGCCGCGATCAGGAAGCGCAGCATGATCGCCGAGGAGCATCCGATCTCGACCAAGGACGGCCTGCGGCTGTTCCTGACCCGCCGCATGACCGTGCTCGACGATGTCGGCGAGCCGCAATATCTGATCAAGACCCATGAGGACGTCACCGACCGGCGCCAGACCGAGTCGCGGATGGCGCACATGGCCTATCATGACGGCCTGACCGATCTGCCGAACCGCGCCGCCTTCCTGCAGGCGCTGACCCAGATGATCGAGGCCTGCGACGGCACCGACGAGGAGTTCGCCGTGCTCTGCGTCGATCTCGACGGGTTGAAGGAGATCAACGACGTCTACGGCCATGCGATGGGCGACAAGGTGCTGGTCGAGGTCGCGCAGCGTCTGCAGGCCGTGGCACGCGGCGGCGTGGTGGCGCGGCTGTCCGGCGACGAATTCGGCCTCATCATCGACGGCAAGCAGCCGGTCGTCGGCATCGCGCTGGCCGAGCAGGCCGCCGAGGCGCTCGGGCAGGATTTCCTAATCGACGGCAAGTCGGTGCGAACCGGCCTCACCACAGGGATCGCGGTGTTCCCGGACAACGGATCCGACGCGGCCTCGCTGCTGGCCAATTCCGGCGCGGCGCTGTTTCGCGCCAAGGCGAAGTCGCGCGGCACGATCTCGATCTTCGAACCGGAGATGGACCAGCAGATTCGCGATCGCCGCGTGCTGCACCAGGAGCTGTCGGTCGCGATCAAGAATGGCGAATTGTCGCTCTACTACCAGCCGCAGGCCGCGGCGGGCGGCAGCGTGGCGGCCAGCCAGATCATCGGCTTCGAGGCGCTGGCGCGCTGGCACCATCCGGTGCGCGGCTTCGTGCCGCCCGGCGACTTCATTCCGCTCGCGGAAGAAAGCGGCCTGATCGTCGAGATGGGCGAATGGATTCTGCGCGAAGCCTGCCGGGAGGCGGCCTCCTGGGCGATCCCGCTGCAGGTCGCGGTGAACCTGTCGCCGGCGCAATTCACCCATGGCGACCTCGTAGGCCTCGTGCATTCGATCCTGCTCGAGACCGGGCTCACGCCGGACCGGCTCGAGCTCGAAATCACCGAGGGCGTGCTGATCGAGGATTTCGACCGCGGCCTGTCGCTGCTGCGGCGGCTGAAGGCGCTCGGCGTCCGCATCTCGATGGACGATTTCGGCAGCGGCTATTCCTCGCTGAGCTACCTGCAGGCATTTCCGTTCGACAAGATCAAAATCGACCGTGCCTTCGTCATCAATCTCGGCCGCAACCCGCAATCGGCCGCGATCGTGCGCGCGGTGATCGATCTCGGCCACGGCCTTGAAATGTCGATCGTCGCCGAAGGCGTCGAGACCGAGGCGCAGCTCGACTTTCTCGCCGAAGAGGGCTGCGACGCAGTGCAGGGCTATCTGATCGGCAGGCCGGCCCCGATCGGTCAATTCGCCGCGCTGGTCGGCGGCGACCAGCTTGCCGAAACCGTGCGCAGAGCCGGGTAATTTGGCCTGAATCGCCCGGCCGGCTGTGCTTGCCATCCGCTGCACGTCCGGCTACATCTCGACCCACCACATCATTTCAGCCGAGAAAGGAGGGCTGCGTCGTGGCGAGATACACCGATCCCCACCTCAAGCGTGGCCCCGTCAACGCCCTGCAGATGCGTTTGCAGGGCTGACCGGAAACTCGCGCTAAATCCTTCCTGGTCTGCCCTTCGTGGCCGTGCGGCGTCGACGCTTGAGCGTTCGCGCCCGCACATCAATCCCTCGCCGCGCTTCGACACGCACATCCGATGATGGCTGGACGCCTCGGGATGTTGCGATTGCCGGCAAGACCAGAGAATTGATCGTGACCCTCATCAATGTCCGCAATCTCGGCGTGACGCTGAACGCGCCGCTGTTTTCCGAACTGAATTTCGTCGTCAATGCCGGCGACCGCATCGGGCTGGTGGCCGCCAATGGCCGCGGCAAGTCCACGCTGCTGCGCTGTATCGCAGATGCGATGGAGCCCAACGAAGGCGATATAACCCGCGCGCGCGGACTGACCGTCGGCCATGTCGAGCAGGATGCGCCGCCCAGACTGCTGGATACGCCGTTCCATGCCGCCGTGCTCGAGGCGCTTCCCGGCGAGCAGCGCGCCAGCGAGGGCTGGCGGGTCGACGTCGCCTTGCAATCGCTCGAGGTGCCGGAGGAGCTGTGGACGAGACCGCTGAAGCAGCTGAGCGGCGGCTGGCTGCGGCTTGCGGTGCTCGCCCGCGTGATGGTGACCGAGCCCGACGTGCTGCTGCTCGACGAGCCGACCAACCATCTCGACCTCGCCAAGATCGGCCGGCTCGAGGGCTGGCTGAACGCGCTGCCGCGCGAGATGCCGGTGGTGATCGCAAGCCACGATCGCGCCTTTCTCGATGCGACGACCAACCGGACACTGTTCCTGCGCCCGGAGCGGTCGCAGCTGTTCTCGCTGCCCTATACCGCGGCGCGCGCGGCGATCGACGAATTCGATGCCTCGGACGAGCGGCGCTATCAGCGCGACATGAAGGCCGTGCGGCAGCTCCGGCAGCAGGCCGCGAAGCTCAACAATCTCGGCATCAATTCCGGCAGCGACCTTCTGCTGTCGAAGACCAGGCAATTGAAGCAGCGCGCCGAGAGACTGGAGGAGACGGCGAAGCCCGCGCATCTGGAACGCTCGGCCGGAACGATCCGGCTCGCTAACCGCGACACCCATGCCAGGGTCCTGATCAGGCTGGACAACGCCGGGATCGCCACACCCGACGGCCGGCTGTTGTTCAGGACCGGCCAGCAGTTCATCTGCAAGGGCGACCGGATTGCGCTGCTCGGGCCGAATGGCGCCGGCAAGACCCGCTTCGTCGCGGCGCTGCGGCTGGCGATCGAGAATGCCGCAGCGGCACCGGCCGAGATCCGGGCCACCGAGTCATTGGTGCTTGGCTATTGCGACCAGGCACTGGCGGATCTCGCCGATAGCGACACGCCGATGCGCATGCTGACGCGGCGCTTCGAGGTCGGTGATCAGCGGGCGCGCGGCCTGCTCGCCGGCGCCGGGCTCTCGATCGAGATGCAGGGCCGTCCGATCGGGCGGCTGTCGGGCGGGCAGAAGGCCCGCCTCGGCATGCTGGTGCTGCGGCTCACCCAGCCGAACTTCTATCTGCTCGACGAGCCGACCAACCACCTCGACATCGAGGGCCAGGAGGCGCTGGAGGACGAGTTGATGGAACAGCAGGCCAGCTGCCTCCTGGTGTCGCACGACCGCCAGTTCGTGCGCACGGTGGCCAACCGGTTCTGGGTGATCGACGGCAGGAAGCTGATCGAGGTCGATGGACCGGAACAGTTCTTCGCCGCGGCCGGCGCGGACTAGCGCGTGATGGAGTCAGGTTGGATAGCCGTCGCGAAGACGGTGTGCCTCTCCCGCTCGCGGGCCGTCGCAGGAGGAGCGCTGCCAAAATATCGAAAACAACCCCATGCAAAGTAGCCGGCGGCGGCCGGCGTTCGAGCAGGCTACTTGACACGTCGGGCAACTCAGGGGCATTATTCCAATATTCCGAAATCGTGCAAACGTACGATCGCCCCCGCAAGCGGGAAGGTGAGTGTGCCGTGATTCACCCGGACATCATGTAGTTCAGCGCCGCGCCTTGACGCATTTTTCGTGCGAACCCGTCTTTTGTTCGCATTGAAATGCGATAGGCGTTGCGCATGGCGGACTACGACGTCGCGATCATCGGCGGTGGCCTGAACGGCACGAGCATTGCTCGTGATGCCGCCGGCCGCGGCCTGCGCGTGATCCTGCTGGAGCAGGGCGATCTCGGTTCCGGCGCATCGCAGGCTTCGCCACGGCTGGTCCATGGCGATCTGGCCGGGCTGGAACGGCGGGAGTTCTTCCGCGTCCGCCGGGCGCTGAGGGAACGCGACGTGTTGCTGCGCATTGCGCCGCATCTGGTGCGGCCGGTGCGCTTCGTGATCCCGGCGCATGCCGAGGAGCGGCCGCCGTGGCAGTTGCGGTCGTTGCTGCTGCTCTACGAACGGCTGACTTCGCGCAGCGGTCTGCCGCGCTCGGCGACGCTCGATGTCACCCACCATCCGGTCGGCAATGCGCTGAAGCGGCCGTTCGGAACCGCGTTCGAATACTCCGACTGCGTCGTCGACGATTCCCGGCTCGTCGTGCTCACCGCCGTCGATGCCGCAGCGCGCGGCGCCGATATCCGCACCGGCGCGCGCGTGACCCGGGCCGAGCGCGGCGAGACCTGGCGGCTGGTCGCGATCGACCGCGGCTACCGGCGGGTGATCACGGCGCGGGCGCTGGTCAGCGCGACCGGCGCGTGGAGCGCCTCGGTCGCCGACATCGTGCTGCGCGTGCCCGCGCCGCAGCTTGCGACCGTGCAGATCAGCCAGATTGTCGTGCGCCGCCTGTTCGACTGCGACAACGTCTATGTGTTTCAGAACCCTGACGGCCGGTTGATCTTCGCCAGTCCCTACGAGCGCGACTTCACCCTGATCGGCAGCGTCAGTCATCCCTTCAAGGGTAATCCGGCGGTGGTCGCAATTGGTGTGCGCGAGGAGGCCTATCTCTGCGACGCAGCCAATCGCTACTTTCGCGAACAGATCGCTCCAGTCGATGTGCTGCGGACCGTCTCCGGTGCCAATTCCGTGCTCGTGCCCGCGCGCCGGCACATGAGCGATGGCGCAGCGCTGCTCGATGTCAGGCGCGGCAAGGCGCCGCTGCTTACGATCTTCGGCGGCGACGTCACCACCGCGCGGCGCCGCGCCGAGCGGACGGTGTCGGAGTTCACGCGGTTTTATCCGATGACGCCGCGCTGGACCGCAACGGCGCCGCTGCCGGGCGGCGAGTTCGCGTGGCAGCGCTTCGAGACCGAGGTCGACATCGTCCGCGACCGCTGGCGCTTCCTCGGCGAGGCGCAGGCGCGGCGGCTGGTGGCCGCCTATGGGCTGAACGTCAGAGATGTTCTGGGCGACGCCAAAGAGAAGGCCGATCTCGGCCCGGCCTTCGGTCCCGAACTGACCGGCGCCGAGGTGCGCTACCTCATGCGCAAGGAATGGGCGCGCTTTGCCGACGATATCCTGTGGCGCCGCTCAAAGCTCGGGCTGACCATGCCGCAAGCCGATCGCGACGCGCTTGCGGCGTTCATGGCGAAGATGGATTGAGCTCGATTCAAACCTCCCCTTGAAAAGGGGAGGTCGCTTTGCTCGCCAGAGCAAAGCGGGTGGGGATTCTGCCTCCATGACAACCGGTGTCGTTCGTGGCCGACCCCCATCCCGACCTTCCCCCTTTCAGGGAAGGAGGAGAGCTCCAGCAGCGGCTATTGCCGGGCCGCCTCCTGTGACCAGGCGAGGTCGCCCCGGGACGGACGGCGATGCAGCCGCTCCGAGATCAGGCTCGTTGCCTGCCGGCCCTGGCCGGCGCGCAGGCATGCGACGATGAAGGTGTCCTCCCACAATTCACGTTGCGCATGGCTGCCGCCGATTCGCACCAGCTCTGGCATCAGCGGCGCAAGAATGCGCACCGCGTCGTCGTGATCGCCGGCGGCGAAGGCCGCGATCCCGCGGCCGAGCCCGATCGCCGCGGGGCCCGGCGCCAGTCTGCCGTCGGCGTCGCGCGTGGCCATCTCGACCAGCCGCGCCTCGAGCGCGTCGTTGTTGGTCGTGGCTGCGACGAGCGCGTGGTGCACGTCGGCGAAATGCGCGCCGGCCTTCGGGAAGTAGCCGTCGCCATAGGCGGCGACATCCTTCCAATGCTGCTCGAGACCGGTCTTGCCGGCGACCGTCAGCCGCCACAGCAGCGAGGCCGTGTCGGTGAAGATATTGAGCGGCGGATAGGGGCGGCCCGCCGGCTTGATGTGCTGCTCGTAAATGTCGAGCGCGCTGTCGGCGTCGCCTTCCTCGATCGCAATCAAGGCCAGGTGCCAGGCGAGATGGCCCTGAAGGAAGCTGGTGCGATCATTCGCCGGTAGCCAGGCGGAAAGGAAGCTGCGGCCTTCCGCCGCGTCGCCCTGCTCGAACAACGCATGCGCGACCGCGTGCGCGGCGCCGGCGTTCTCCGGCTTCAGCGCATAGCCGCGCTCGGTGATGGCGCGACCCGAGACGATATCGCCGGCCTCGGTTTTCGACCAGCCGAGATAGGTGAGGAACCACCAATCGTCGCCATAGTCGCTGATGTAGCGCTCGCAGATCGAAAGCCGCGCCGAGTCATGGTCGGGCCGGCCGGAGAACGCATAGAGGCCGAAGGCGCCGAGCAACAGCGAGAGGATCTGCGCATCGCGCGGATATTCGGCAAGGTGCTGTTCGGCCGCTGCCATCGCCTTCTTGCCCTGGCCCTCGATGACTGAGGCGATGATCTCGATGTGCTGGCGCTCGCGCGGGCTTGCGGCCGCGGCCAGCTGCCGTGCATCGGCCGCCTTGGCGCGGGCCTTGGCGCCTTCCATGTTGAGCTGGTGGACGCGGGCACGGCCGATATGGGCCAATGCGAAATCGGGGTCCTCGGCGATCGCCGCCTCGAATGCCGCATCGGCGCCATGCAGCGCCGCTAGCATGCGATCGACGCCGTCGACATAGTAGGCGGCGGCGCGGTCCGAGCTCGTCGTCAGCGGCAGGCCGTAGCGGTCGTGAATCATCGGTTGCCCCTCGAATTTGACTGCGAAGTCTAGCAGAGGTGCGGACGCCGACAATATTGCGGGAGATGTCCGTGAGGCGGTTGAGCCGGTGGCGATCCGCCGCTAGCTTGCCGCCAGAATCGGACCTTACGGGGAATCGGGGCTGACGGACGTGACATCGGGCGAAGCGAGTGCGGAGGCGGCAAGGCCGTTGCCTGAACCGGCCGTCCCGGACATGCCGCTGCTGCGGATCGAGGGTGTCGCCAAGTCGTTCGGCAATTTCCGCGCGGTCGACAAGCTCTCGCTCGATATCCGCGCCGGCGAATTCTTCGCGCTGCTCGGCCCGAGCGGCTGCGGCAAGACCACGCTGCTGCGCATGCTCGCCGGCTTCGAGACGCCGGACGAGGGCCGCATCCTGCTTGGCGGCAGCGACATCGCGCAGGTGCTGCCGCATGAGCGGCCCGTCAACATGATGTTCCAGAACTACGCGCTGTTCCCGCATCTGTCGGTGCGCGACAACATCGCCTTCGGGCTGAAGCGCGCCGGCATGGCGCGCGCCGACATCGCGGCCCGCGTCGCCGAGATGGTGGCGCTCGTCAAGCTCGAGGGGATGGAGAAGCGCAAGCCCGACCAGCTCTCCGGCGGACAGCGGCAGCGTGTCGCGCTGGCGCGCTCGCTGGCGCGGCGCCCGCAGGTGCTGCTGCTCGACGAGCCGCTCGCGGCGCTCGACAAGAAGCTGCGCGAGAGCACGCAAGGAGAGCTAATGGAGTTGCAGCGCCGGCTCGGCATGACCTTCATCATCGTCACCCACGACCAGGAGGAGGCGATGACGATGGCCGGCCGCATCGGGGTGATGGATGCCGGCCGTCTGGTCCAGGTCGCCACCCCGCGCAATCTCTACGAGGCGCCGGCCTCGCGCTGGATCGCCGAGTTCGTCGGCGACATCAATCTGTTCAACGGCGAGGTCACGTCCCGCGAGAACGGGCGCCTGACGGTCGCGACGGCTGATGCGGGCAGGCTGGCGGTCAGCGAGCTGTGGCCGCCGGTGACCAGGCAGGTCGTTGCCGTCGCGATCCGCCCCGAGAAGGTGAAGCTGTCGCGCCGCGCGCCGGCAACGGACGGCGGCGCGTCGCAGGCGATCAACCGGCTGGAGGGCGTCGTCACCGACGTCAACTATCTCGGCGGCGTGACCAGCTACCGGGTGAAGCTGGAGACGGGCGCGGTGGTGTGCGCGTCGATGGCCAACACCGCGCGGCTCGATGTGGATGCCTATCTCGCCGGCCAGCGTGTGGTGGCATGGTTCACCGCCGACGATTGCCTGGTGCTCGAACAATGAGCGCGCGCCGCATCTTCGCCCGGCCGGCGCGGTTCGCCGCGATCGCGCCCTATCTGTGGATGGTGCTGTTCTTCCTGGTGCCGTTCGGCTTCGTGCTGAAGATCAGCCTGTCGCAGACCGCGATCGCGCAGCCGCCCTATACGCCGGTGTTCGAGTTCACTGAGGGCCGCGCGGCGCTGGCCGCGGCGTTCGCGCAATTGTCGTTCGACAATTTCCGCCTGCTGATCTCGGACAATCTCTACATCCTGTCCTATCTGCGCAGCCTCGTCGTCGCGGTGACCGCGACGCTGATCCTGCTCCTGATCGGTTATCCCATTGCCTACGGCATGGCGCGGTTGCCGCAGCGTTGGCAGGGCGTGGCGATGATGCTGGTCATCGTGCCGTTCTGGACCTCGTTCCTGATCCGCATCTATGCCTGGATCAACATCCTGCAGCATGACGGCCTGCTCAACCAGGTTCTGCTGGCGCTGCACATCGTGTCCGCGCCGGTGGTCTGGCTGTCGACGGACAGCGCGATGTATCTCGGCATCGTCTATTCCTATCTGCCGTTCATGATCCTGCCGCTCTATGCGACGCTCTCCAGGATGGACGCGTCGCTGCTGGAGGCCGCGGGCGATCTCGGCGCCTCGCCGTTGCAGGCGTTCTGGCTGGTGACATTCCCGCTGTCGCTGCCCGGCGTCGGCGCCGGCGCGCTGCTCTGCTTCATTCCTGTTGTCGGCGAGTTTGTGATCCCCGACCTGCTCGCCGGCTCCAACTCGCTGATGATCGGGCAGACGCTGTGGCTCGAGTTCTTCACCAACAAGGACTGGCCGGTCGCATCGGCCGCCGCGGTCGCCTTGTTGCTGCTGCTGGTGCCGCCGCTCGTACTCTACGATCGCCTGCAGCGGCGTCAGCTCAAGGCCAACAGCTGATGGCGCGCCCCGTCACCAGGCTCACCAGGCTCACCCGCTTCAACATGACGTCGCTGGCGCTCGGGCTGGCGTTCCTCTATCTGCCGATCGTCATCCTCGTGATCTACTCGTTCAACGCCTCGCGGCTGGTGACGGTGTGGGGCGGCTGGTCGCTGCGCTGGTACCGCGAGTTCTTTGGCGACCGCGCCATGCTGGAAGCGGCGTGGATGAGCCTGTCGGTCGCCGCGGTGTCGGCGACGCTGGCGACACTGCTGGGCACGCTGGCGGCGATCGGGCTGGCGCGCGGCGAGCGGTTCCGGGGCCGGGCACTGTTCTCCGGCATGTTGTATTCGCCGCTGGTCATGCCCGAGGTGATCTCCGGCCTGTCGCTGCTGCTTTTGTTCGTGGCGCTCAATGCCGAGCGCGGGTTCTGGACGGTGACGATCGCCCACACCACGCTGACGATGTGCTTCGTCACGGTCGTGGTGCAGTCGCGCCTCGCCACGCTCGACCGCAGCCTAGAGGAGGCCGCGATGGACCTCGGCTGCGATCCGGTGCGGGCGTTCCTCCTGGTGACGCTGCCGCTGATCGTGCCGGCGATCGTGGCGGGGTGGATGCTTGCCTTCACGCTGTCGCTCGACGACGTCGTGATCGCGAGCTTCACCACCGGCCCGGGTTCGGCGACGCTGCCGATCCGGATCTATTCCGAGGTCCGGCTCGGCGTGAAACCCGAGATCAACGCGATCTGCACGCTGGGGATCGCGCTGATTGCCGTGATCATCGTGATTGCCTCGTTCGCCTCGAAACTGTCGAGCGCGCGCGGCGAGAGCGCCGCGCCGCTGTAATTTCCGTCATTCCGGGGCGATGTGAAACATCGAACCCGGAATCTCGAGATTCCGGGTCTGGTGCTAGCGCACCATCCCGGAATGACAGCGCGTCACGACTTGACGGCGCCTGCCGTCAGCCCGCCGACCATGTAGCGCTTGAAGGCGTAATAGACCGCGGCCGGCGGCAGCGCGTAGATGAAGCCGGTGGTCATCAGGAGCTCCCACGGCGAGTCGTCCGCGGCGAGGAAGTTGCCGAGCGCGACCGGCAGCGTGATGTCGGTGTCCTTCGACAGCAGCAGGAACGCGTAGAGATATTCGTTCCAGGCGAGCAGGATAGCATAGGTGCCGACCGCGACCAGCGACGGCATCATCAAGGGCACATAGACCAGGCGGAACAGCTGCAGTGTGGTGGCGCCGTCCATCGTCGCGGCCTCGTCGAGCTCGACCGGCAGCTTGTCGGAGGCCTGCTTCAAGACCCAGATCGCGTAGGGCGCGGCGATCGTCACCATCGCGAGGATCAGCGACCAGTGATTGTTGAGCAGGCCGTAATTGCCCATGGTGCGGTACATCGGCACGGCGAGGAACGCGGCCGGAATGAAGTAGGTGAACAGCGCCAAGTTCATGACGGAGCGGCCGCCCGGCACGCGCAGCCGCGAGATCGAGAACGCGGCGGCGGTGGCGACGAACAGCGTCAGCGCACCGACCGCGAGCGCGATCACGGTCGAATTCCAGAACTGGATCCAGAAGTCGCGCAGGAAGTAATGCTGCTGGTGGAACACGATCGAGAAATTGTGCAGCGTCGGATGCGTCGGCCACAGCTTGCCGGTGAACGCGTCCTCCTTCGGCGAGATCGCGAACACGAACATGTGGTAGATCGGAATCATGGTCCAGATGAAGACCGGGATGCCGATCAGGAGCAGCTTGGCCTCGGTACCGACTTCGCGGAGGGTGGGCAGCTTCATCGCGACAACCGTTTCATCATGAAATAGACCAGCGGCAGCACGAACGGCATGGCGCAGACGATCGAGGCCATCGCCAGCGAGAGCTGGTCGAGGCGCAGATAGCGGATGCCGAGCGTCGACAGCACATGGGTGAGGTCGGCGGGCCCGCCGCCGGTGAGCAAATAGACGCTGTTGAAGTCGCCGAGCGTCCAGATCATCGAGAGCAGCGTGCACGTGACGTAGAGCGTCTGCATCGACGGCCATGTGATGTAGCGGAATTTCTGCCACCAATTGGCGCCGTCGACGTCGGAGGCCTCGTACAGATCGTGCGAGATGGCGAGCCGTCCGGTCAGCAGGATCAGCGTCCAGAACGGCAGCGACTTCCAGATGTGGACGCCGATCGCCATCGCCAAAGCGACCGATGGATCGTTCAGCCAGTTCGGGCCGTCGTCGCCGGTGAACTTGAAGATCAACTGGTTGACCACGCCCCATTCGGGATTGAGCATGAAGCGCACCGACAGGATGGTCGGGATCGAGGGCACCGCCCAGGGCAGGATGAAGATGACAGACAGCCACCTGATCCAGGGCCGCTGCTGGGCGAAGAAGCCGGACAGGAACAGCGCGATCAGCATCTTGATGTTGATGCCGATGACCAGGAAGATCAGCGTGTTGATCGCCGCGCGCGCGAAAATCGGGTCGTGATAGAGCGCGACATAGCTCGCCGGATGGCGCGCCAGCCACAGGCCGTAGCCGACCGGATAGACCACGAAGGCGAGGAAGACGAGCAGATAGGGCGCGAGCAGCACGATGCCCCAGACCTGCGGCGGCGACAGCCGCGCCGACAACGGCGGCGAGGGGACATCGGATGCGGAGAGTGTGATCGCCATTCGGTTACTCTAAGATGTCGCTTACGTCGTCGATGTCGCCTACGTCGTCGTCCCGGCGAAGGCCGGGACCCATAACCACAGGGCCCGGCCGTTGCCAGAAAGCCGTCGACCAGCCTGCTCCCAAATTACTGCCTCGGCGTATGGGTCCCGGCTTTCGCCGGGACGACGCGGAGCAAGTGTCGGCAGTGCCGGTCATCGTTGATGTTACCCCGCGACCTGCTTGATGCGGGCGATCAGTTCGTCGACGGCCTTGTCCACCGGCACCTTCTCGCTGACGACGCGGTTCATGGCTTTGGCCCAGACGTTCTCGTTGTTCAGGATGGTGAACTTCCAGTTCTTGGTGAAGTCGAACGGCGCGGTGCCGCCGGTGAACTGATTCCACACCGCCTTGCGGTGCCGGTCGGCCTGCCAGAACGGGCTCGCCTGGCTGGCCTTGGTCACCGGGAACCAGCGACCGAGCGCGCCCTCGACATAGGGCCGCACATTGTCTTCCTGCATCAGGAACGCGATGAACTGCTTGCCTTCCGCCTTGTTCTTGGCGTTGGCGAAGATCAGCCCGGTCTTGACGTCGGAGCGGTACTTGATGGTCGAGCCGTCCGGTGCCTTGGGGAAGGACGCGGTGATGATGTCCTGCTCATAGGCCTGCTTGCCGGCGGCGCGCTGCGCGTCGGTCAGCGCCGGGTTGGTGGAATCCTCGAACCACTTCGCCGCGATCGAGATCGTGAAATTGTGGGTCATCACGATCGTCTTGTTGTGGAAGGCGACGTTGTTGTCCGGATCCTTCCAGGTCGTCGAGGAGGGCGGCGTGCAGCCCTTGATGTAGGTTTCGGTGTAGTCCTTCAGCGCGTGGATCAATCCGTCTCGGACCTTGGGATCGTCGACCAGGAGCTTGCCGTCGTCGTCGACCAGCTTGACGTGATAGGCGTCCATGAAGGTGTAGAACGACTGGAACGAGTCGGTGGATTCCACGCCCATCGGCTGGCCGACGCCGTAGATGCGCTGGCCGGTCGCCTTGCGGATCGCCGGCTGCACCTTGTCACACCAGAACGACCAGTAGTCCTCCCACTTGGTCGGGATGTCGGCGGCCTTGAAGCCGGCCTTCTCCAGCATGTCGCCCCAGATCTGGACGTGCATGCTCTGCTGCTTCAGCGGGAAGCCGTAATAGGACTTCTTCTTGGTGACGTCGTTGTAAAGCAGCGCGGCTTCCAGCGTGTTCGGCGCGAACGCGTCCTTCATCGGCAGCATGATGTCGGAGAGATCCTCGAGCTTGCCTTCATAGGCCCATTTGCCCTGGGCCTGCACATCGTAGGTGTCCGAATAGGCGACGTCGGGCACGGTGCCGGAATCGAGCGCGGCGACCGTCTTCGGAATCATGTCCTGGATCGCGTATTGCGACAGTTCGACCTTGATGCCGGTCTTGGCTTCGAATTTCTTGATCGTCTCGAGCAGCGCGTCGTCTTCGGATTTGTAAAATCCCTTGCCCCACCAGACGGTGATCGTCTTGCCCTGGGCGAGAGCGGGTGCAGTTGCGGCGAACAGGCCGACCGCGGCGACCGCAATTGATAGCGCACCGATAACCTTGGATCTCACGTTGTTCTCCCTCATGAGGCCGGCTTTTTAACCGGTTGGAGAAAACACTAGCGCATGCCCGTGACCCGATAAAGATGTCGCGCCGCCGACTTGTGTAGGGGTTTGCGGCGAGCGCGTGGATCGGTCCCGGTGCATCGATGCGCAAAGTGAATGGATTCAGTTCGACTTCGCATTCTCGGCCGACGCCGCCGGTGCGCCGCCGGGCGCGCCTGCCGCAGCATCGGGCGCCGCCGCGGGCCGTGCGGCTCCTCCGCCGGTGAAGCGCTCGATCACCGAGCGCACCGCGTCGCGGGTCTTGCGATCCTTCACCGCATCGAGCAGCGGAGCGGAGGCCGGCGAGCGGCGGATCAGGCTTTCCGGATCGGGGAAGATCAGCGGATCGTCCCACGGGCCCTGGATCACGAAGGGCAGATCGAAACCGTTGCCGCCGGCCGATGCCGAGGTCAGGCTGGCGACGCCCTTGAGATCGTATTCGCGCGACGGCACCGAGGCCGTGCCGGTCAGCGTGATCTTCGCGGTGGGGCTTTCGACATGAATGTCGTCAGCGGTCGCGACGCCGTCGGCGAATTTCACCGAGATGCTGAGATTGTCGTAGGGCGTCGAGCCGGAGCGGAAATTGCCGCCGCCGGACAGCGGCCGCTTCTCCAGCCGCTTCAACAGCTGCTCGACATTGAAGCCCGCGATCGCGCCGTCATGTCCATTCAGCGTCGCGGTGCCGTCGAGCGACGACGCGAGCCCGAACGGGCTCGAGCCCGAGGCGGTCAGCGAGACGTTCAGGTTGCCGCGGCCGGACAGCTTGTTGATGCCGAACAATTCGCTGGCGCAGGCCTGCAGATCGACATCGGTGAACTGGAATTGTGCCCTGACGTCGGCGACCGCATCCGAGCGCGCGATCGCGAACGAGCCCTTGGCGATGCCGCCATACATCTGCGCCTCGCCGACGCTGAGCGCCAGCGCGCCGCCGCGCAGATTGGCGCCGAACGCGGTGCGGCCGAGCTTGGACGGGCCGACCGTCACCTTGGCCGCCGACAGGCGCATGTCGAGATCGGTCGACGACAGCGAGGAAAGGTCGAACAGCTGCCTGTTCCAGTCGCGCTGGCCGCTGGCCAGCAGGCGGAACGTCGAGATGTAAGGCGTGAAATCGAGATTGCCGGCGGCAAGCGTCGCCTGCAGCGTCTGCCGGCCGTTATTGGCGTAGGTCATCACGCCCTCGGCGACGTTGCCGTCGAGCTCGACATTGACATTGGTGAGCGCGACCGAGCCGCCGACCACATTGGCGCGGGCCTTCAGCGCGAAGCGGCCGAAGCCGCCACCGCCGCCGGGCGGCGCCTGGCCCATCCAGCGCAACGCGTTGCGCAGCGACGGTGAGTCCATGGTGGCGACGCCTTCCATCATCAGGCTGGTGCGGTTGGCGACGGTTCCGTCGAAAGCAACTTTCAGCGGCGCGCTGGCGAGCCGTGCCTTCAGGCCGGAGCGGTCACCCGACAACAGCGCGACGAAGTCGCTGGCGCTGATCGAGCCGTCGACGCGTTCGCCGCGCCAGTCGAACTGGCCGGTTGCGGCAAAGGAACGCGAGATCGAGGGCCAGGCCAGCGAGAGGTCGATATCGCCGAGCTGCTCGGAGATGTTGTTGGTGCCGTCCTGGTAGTTCAGCTCGCCGTCCTGGATCCGGATTTCGGAGAACGACACCTGGTTCTCGGCGCCGGGCGTCATCGCCTTGGCGATGGTCTCGACGAACGGCGTCCAGTTGCTCTCGCCGGCGCCGTCGCGGACCACATGGATATGCGGACGGAGCATCATGACGTCGGCAATCTCGAACCGCCGCAGCAACAGCGGCAGCAGGCGCAGATTGGCGGTCAGCACGTCGACCTGCAGGGCGGGACCGATGGTATCGGCGCCCTTCAGCCCGACATTATGAAAGGAAACGTAGCTGCCCGGAAAAACCGAGACGTCGATCGGACCGTTGACGACGAGCTCGAGCCCGGTCACGGCGCGGATCTGCGCCTCCACCGCGCGTTGCAGCGCGTCCCGGTTGAGGAACCACGACGTTCCGACCAGCCCGACCAGCGCCAGGCCGAAAAGCGCCGCGATCGGCATCCCCAGGCGCTTAATTCCTTGGGCCATCGTCAATGACATATCCGGGTCGGGTTGAATTTTGTCGGGTCGTCGTCGAACACAGCGGGCTCTCGCCGGAGGCCCCTGCCAACCCACGCAACTTGAAGGGTTTTCTTGTCGCTTTCAAGGCCATGTTGCTGCCGCGGGCCGCCGCCCGTCGCCGCACCGGGCCGTGATTGACGCATTGCGAAGATTTCGCCTAATAATCCGCTTTGCCACAGCCGTTCCGCGCCCTCCATCAGGTATTCGCTGCATGAACAAAGTTTATCCCGACGCCAAATCGGCACTCGATGGTCTCCTCAAGGACGGCATGATGATCATGTCGGGCGGCTTCGGCCTCTGCGGCATCGCCGAGACCCTGTCCGACGCGATCCGCGAGTCCGGCGTCAAGGGCCTCACCGTCGTCTCCAACAATGCCGGCGTCGACGGCATCGGCCTCAGCCGGCTGCTGGAGACCCGCCAGATCAAGAAGATGATCTCGTCCTATGTCGGCGAGAACAAGCTGTTCGCCCAACAGTATCTCGCCGGCGAGCTCGAGCTCGAGTTCAACCCGCAGGGCACGCTGGCCGAGCGCATCCGCGCCGGCGGCGCCGGAATCCCGGCCTTCTACACCAAGACCGGCGTCGGCACGCTGATCGCCGAAGGCAAGGAAGTGAAGGAATTCGACGGCGAGAAGTACATCATGGAGCGCGGCCTGTTCGCCGACGTCGCCATCGTCCATGCCTGGAAGGGCGACACCGCCGGCAATCTGGTCTACCGCAAGACCGCGCGCAACTTTAACCCGATGATGGCCACCGCGGCGAAGGTCACCGTCGCCGAGGTCGAGCACCTGGTGCCGGCCGGCGAGATCGATCCGGACCACATCCATACCCCCGGCATCTTCGTCAAGCGCATCGTCGAGGTCGGGACCGGCAAGAAGCGGATCGAGTTCCGCAACACCCGTCCGCGGCCCGCCGCCTAAAACATAATCCTTCAGGAGAGCCACATGGCCTGGACCCGTGAACAGATGGCCGCCCGCGCCGCCAAGGAGTTGCGCGACGGCTATTACGTCAATCTCGGCATCGGCATCCCGACGCTGGTCTCGAACTACATCCCCGACGGCATCGACGTCAGCCTGCAGAGCGAGAACGGCATGCTCGGCATGGGCCCGTTCCCCTATGAGGACGAGGTCGACGCCGACCTGATCAACGCCGGCAAGCAGACCGTGAGCGAGCTGCCCTCGACCAGCTATTTCTCGTCGGCCGATTCCTTCGGCATGGTGCGCGGCGGCCATATCGATCTGTCGATCCTCGGCGCCATGCAGGTGGCGCAGAACGGCGACCTCGCCAACTGGATGATCCCCGGCAAGATGGTGAAGGGCATGGGCGGCGCCATGGACCTCGTCGCCGGCGTCAAGCGCGTCGTGGTCGTGATGGAGCATTCCGCCAAGGACGGCCCCAAGCTGCTCAAGCAGTGCAACCTGCCGCTGACCGGCGAGCGCGTGGTCGACATGGTCGTCACCGATCTTGCGGTGTTCACCATCGACAAGCACGGCAAGGACGGCATGGCGCTGATCGAGCTCGCCGACGGCGTCACGCTCGACGAGGTCAAGGCCAAGACCGAGGCCGAATTCCGCGTCGCGCTGAAGAACACCTGAGATGATCGGCGCGGGACGATCCTCGATCCGTCCCGCACGATCCGATGACGCCGGCTTCATCGCCCGCATTGTCCTGGCCGCGCAGCGCGGCCAGTTGCCGCGCGGCTGGTTCGACATCGCGCTCGACCGGGGCGAGGCGGAATGCCTGGCGTTCATGACACGGCTCGCCGTGGCGCGGGTGCGGTCATGGTATCACGTCGCCCATTTCCTGATTGCTGAAGTCGATGGCGTGCCGGCCGCCGCGCTGTGCGCGATGCCGGCATCCGGAACCGTCGTCGCCGCACGTGCGGCGATCGAGGAAGTCGCAGCAGAGACCGGCATGGACGCCGATGCCATCGTCGCGCGCGGCGGCTATGCCCGTAACTGCTGGGTACAAGTCGGCGAGGGCGACTGGCTGATCGAGCATGTCGCCCGACAAGCGTCCCATCGCAGCGGCGGCCTGGTGCAGGACTTGATCCGCCGCGCACTCGCCGACGGCAAGACGGCCGGTTACACGCAGGCATCGATCTCGTTCCTGATCGGCAACGACGCCGCCGAACGCTGCTATGCCAAGGCCGGCTTCGCCTTCGCCGAAGAGAAGCGCGACGCCGCCTTCGAGGCGATGACCGGCGCGCCTGGCTTTCGCAGATTTGCGCGGGCGATGTGAATAGGGCGCACGGCGAACGGCCCGCATATACATCTGTCGTCCCGGCGAAGGCCGGGACCCATACGCCGCGGCGGATGTTGCAGGCGGGACTCGTCGTTGCAATCGCGCATGACAATTCGCGTCGGTGGTTATGGGTCCCGGCCTTCGCCGGGACGACGGTGAGTGTGCGGCACGGCTTGTGAGTCATACGCCCGCATTTTCGCGACATGGTTTGTCCGGGTTGACAGTTTTGCTGAGTTTCCCGTCGGGCAGCCACACGGCGCGGCGCATTCGGCGCCCGCCGCCCGCTTGTCCGGTCGTCCATGCAATGGCAGAATTGCGCCATGTTGTGCAAAATCGGACACGGGCCATGCCACTCATCCGGATCTGGGTCTATGACGGTATCCTCGCTTCGGGCGTGGCGGGGATTGTCGACGTGTTCACCGCCGCCAATTCGGTGACGTCGCGGCGACCGCGACGTCGCAGCGGCACGCCGTCGCAGTTGCGGTGGCGCGTCGAGTCCTTGAGTGGCCGGCCGGTCCACACGGCGTCAGGCCAGGTCATCGGCGTCGATGGGCCGATCGGTGCGCGGTCTTCGGCAGACGCGGTGGTGATCCCGGGACCGTTCGTCGGCGATATCGAGCGTTTCTTCGCGCGGCTCGATACCGTCGAGCCGCTACTCGCGGCGCTGCGTCGGCAGCATGAGCGCGGTACCCTGCTCGCGTCCTATTGCACCGGCAGCTTCATCCTCGCAGAGGCCGGCCTGCTCGACGGCAGGGTTGCGACCACCCATTGGGCGAAGGGACGGACATTCGCGATGCGCTACCCGGCAGTGGATCTGCGCGTCGCCGAGATCCTCACCGAGCAGAACCGCATTGTCTGCTCGGGCGCGGTGACCACCTCGCTCAATCTCGCGCTTCGGCTGGTCGAGAAATTCGCCGGTGCCGACGTAGCCGCCGAGACCGGCAAGCTGATGCTGATCGACAGCAATCGCGTCTCGCAGGCACCCTATGCCAGCCGCGCGCGCGACACGCAGCACTCCGACGCGCTGGTGGCGCGGGCGCAGAGCATGATGGAGAAGTCGCTGCAACAGGGCTTCAGTCTGGCCAGGCTGGCCCGCGACCTTTCGGTCAGCGAGCGGACGTTGAACCGCCGCTTCAAGCTGGCGGTCGGCGAGGCGCCCTTGCAATATCTGCAGGCGCTGCGGGTGGATGTCGCCAAGCGCCTGATCGAAACCACGCGGCTGAAGCTCGACGCGGTCAGCGGGCGCGTCGGCTACAACGATCTGTCGACCTTCCGTCGTCTGTTCAAGCGCGAAACCGGGCTTTCGCCCCGCGAATACCAGCGTCGGTTCGTGCGCAGGGCCCCCGCCGCCTGAGCACGCCGTGTCCGAATTTGCCCTGAAAATGGCGATACTGCCACTGCTGCCGGGAGTGCGCCGCGCATAGACCTCCTGCTGTCAACAACAGGAGGTCGCCTCAATGCCGATGATCGACGTGACAATTCCCGAAGGAGCCCTGAAGCCGGAGGCGGAAGCGCGGCTCATCAAGGAGCTCGGCGATATCCTGATCGGCCACGAGGGGTTCGATCCGGCGAACAAGGTTGCGCAAGGCGTCACCGTTGTCTTCCTGCATCGGCCGGCCGCCGTTTATGTGGCGGGCCGGCCGTCGCCATCGCCACGATTTCGCATCGTGCCGACGGTCCCCGAGGGGCAGTACACCGAAGCCTCGCGCGCGGCCTTGGTGAAGGACGTGACCGATGCGGTGGTACGCGCCGCCGGCGGTTCGTTCGAGGATGTGGCGCCGCAGGTCTGGGTGTTTCCGACCGAGATCCCCGACGGCCAGTGGGGCAGCCGTGGCGTCATTCGTCCGCTGCCGGACATCCAGGCCTTCATCGCCGGCGAGCACGAGCGCAAGGTCGGCGAGGCGCGTCTGGCGCGACGGCGGCGCGTCAAGGCGCTGGAGTTGCTTGCGGGCGCGCTCGACGCTGCCCGTAAGGGCGTCGACTGACGCGGGCGCAACCATGACATCCGACACGCATTTCAGGCTCGCGGCGGTCCAGGCCGCCGCGGTGCCATTCGATCGCGACGCCTCGCTGGAGAAGGCCTGCCGCCTGATCGGCGAGGCCGGCGCCATGGGCGCGACGATTGCCGCCTTCGGGGAAACCTGGCTGCCCGGCTATCCCTTCTTCTGTCACGCGCCGACCGGGCCGAACACGTTTCGCGCGATGGCCGAGTATCTCGACAACGCGGTCGAGATTCCCTCGCCCGCGACCGATCGGCTCTGCGCCGCCGCCGAGGCCGCGGGACTGGATGTCGTGATCGGCGTCGCCGAACGTGATGCCGTGACCAAGGGCACGGTCTACTGCACGCTGCTGTTCATCGGCCGCGAGGGACGGCTGCTCGGCCGCCATCGCAAGCTGAAGCCCACCTTCAACGAGCGCTCGGTGTGGGCCGATGGCGACGCGGCGGGCCTGCGCGTGCATGAGCGGCCCTATGGCCGGATCAGCGGCCTCAATTGCTGGGAGCACAACACGATGCTGCCCGGCTATGCGCTGGCCGCGCAGGGAACGCAGATCCACGTCGCGGCGTGGCCGGGGCGGGAGCCCGCGGCGGCGCCACCGTCGCCGACGCCGCTCTGGCCGCGGCAGTTGTTGCTGTCGCGAGCGTTCGCCTCGCAAGCCGGCTGCTACGTCATCGCGGTCGGCGGCATGCGCTCGCACGAAATCACGCCGGAACGCTACCGCGAACTATCGACGATCGAGTACAGCGGTGACAGCGTCATCATCGATCCGCGCGGCGAGGTCATCGCCGGTCCGGCGCAGGGCGAGACCATCCTGATCGCGGACGGCTCGCGGGAGGCCGTGCTCGCCGCCAAGGCGCTGTGCGATATCGGCGGCCATTATTCGCGCCCCGACCTGCTGCGGCTGATCGTGGATCGCAATCCGCAGGAGCGGGTCATCGACTGCGGCTTCGCCGGGCGTGTCACGCCGGAGATGTGGGAGTGACGCGACGGCGCGGGTAGCCCGCGCCGTCAAGCTTATCGCGAGAAAGGTCGCTCCGCCTCACGAAGCTTCCTGCGGAATTGCGGATGGTGATTCCTCGCCCTTGAGCTCCTCGAGGCTGCGGTGCCGCGGCTCGATGCCGAGCGCCCATACGGTGATGATCTGCACGATGAGCAGTCCGATCATCAGGGCCATCACGCCGGCGACGCCGCGCGCTTCGAACAGCATCACGACCAGGAATGGTGTCACCATGGTGGCACCTCGACCGAGTGTGTTGACTATGCCGGATGCCCGCAGCCGCACCTCGGTCGGGAACAGTTCGGGAATATAGATGCCGAACAACAGCGCGACCAAGACATAGATCGGCACGGTCAGCGCGAAGCCGGCGGCCGGCAGCAGGAATGGATCCGAGATCATCGGATAGATGACGCCGAGGATGATCGATATCAGCGATGCGCCGATGATCGTGGGCTTGCGGCCCCAGCGGTCGGCGGTCAGGGCGCCGATCGCCGAGCCGATCGGCGCGCCAAGCGCCATCAGCAGCGAGTAGCCGAACGAGGTCGCGACGGACAGGCCCTGCTTGATGAAGAACACCGGCAGCCAGGTCACGAAACCGTAGAGCAGCGTATTGATGGTAATCAGGCATACCGCGCCGACGATCATGCGGGAGAGCAGCGGCGCGGTGAACAGCGTGGCGAGATCGGGCGACACCGGTGCCGGCGTTGCAGCCGCGGGCGCCGGCAAGGGCTGCCCCTGGGAAGCTTCTTTCTCGATCGCCTGCATCAGCGCCTCGGCCTCGGCGGTGCGTCCCACCGCCTCCAGCCAGCGCGGCGACTCCGGCAGCGACTTGCGCAGGTACCAGACGATCAAGGCGCCGACGCCGCCCAGCACGAACATCGCGCGCCAGCCGAATTGCGGGACGACGACCGATGCGACCAGCAGCGCGATGGGCAGGCCGGTCACGACGCAGACGGCGGTGAAGCCGAGCCACTTGCCGCGGCTCCGGGCCGGCACGAACTCGGTCATGGTGGAATAGCCGACAACATTTTCGGCGCCGAGACCGACGCCCATCACGAAACGGCAGGCAATCAGAAAGGCCATGTTTGGCGCAAGCGCCGCCGCCAGGGACGCGATGCCGAACAGCAGCAAATTGAACTGGTAGGTGAAACGCCGTCCGTAACGGTCGCCGAGGAAGCCGGTGCCGAAAGATCCGAGCATCATGCCGACGAAGGTTGCGGAGATGAACGCGGCGTTTTGGGCGAGCGTCGAGAACCCGGTTTTCAGCGTCACGCCGAGCACTGTGCCGGCGATATAGATGTCGAAACCGTCGAAGAACATTCCGATCCCGATCAGGATCATGATCCGGCGATGGAATGGTCCGATCGGTAGCCGATCGAGGCGGCTCCCGGCATTGACCGATGTCGACATATGCGCTCTCCCCTTGACTGTTTTCCTCGGTGATGCGGCCCGCCATCTGTGGGCGGTTTGCCGCTTTGCTCGACTGCGGCTAGTTCAACCGGCGCTGGCTGGCCGTGTCGCGGTACCAATCGAATGGCTGTTCGTGGGTCGCGACCATCACGCTCTTGGTGTTGAAATGGTCGTCGAAACTCTCGGTGCCGCATTCCCGGCCGATGCCGGAATCGTCAACGCCGCCCCAGGGCGAGGCCGGATCGAGCCGGTGGTGATCGTTGATCCAGACGATCCCGGCCTTGACCGCGGCGGCCACGCGATGCGCACGCGCGACGTCGCGGGTGCGAATGGCGGCGGCGAGGCCAAAGGGCGAATCGTTGGCGAGCCGGAGCGCGTCGGCCTCGTCCTTGAAGGGGGTCACCGAGGTGAAGGGGCCGAACACCTCCTCCTGGAAGATCCGCATGTCGGATTTGACGTCGGCGAACACGGTCGGTTCGACGAAATAGCCGTTGTCGTGGCCCGCGACCTTTGCGGCCACGCCGCCGGTGAGCAGCCGCGCGCCGTCTTCATGACCGTAGCGCGCATAGCTGAGAACGCGGTCGCGCTGGCGTGCCGAGATCACCGGCCCAAGCTGCGTGTTCGGATCGTACGGATCGCCAATGCGGATGGTGCGGGTCTTGGCCTGCAGCTTTTCGACGAACTCGTCGTAGATCGAGGCCTGCACGATATGGCGCGACGCGCAAACGCAGGTTTGGCCGGCGCCGATGAAGGCGCCGAATGCGGCATAGTTGACGGCGCGGTCGACGTCGAAATCGTCGAATATCATCACCGGCGTCTTGCCGCCGAGCTCCATGGTCTGGTGCGCGAACACCTTCGCCGCGGCGCTGCCCGCGATGCGGCCGGCTTCGGTCCCGCCGGTCAGCACAAGCTTGTCGATGTCGCCATGCTCGGCGAGCATCTTGCCGGCGCTCTGGCCGAGGCCAAGCACGATGTTGAAGACGCCGGGAGGCAGTCCGGCCTCGCTGAAGATCTGGGCGAGCTTCAATGTCGTCAGCGGCGTATATTCCGACGGCTTGACAACGGTGACGCATCCGGTCGCCAGCACGACGGCAAGCGACTTGCACAGGATCATGAGCGGGTGATTGAAGGGCGTGCAGTTGGCGACGATTCCGATCGGCGTGCGCAGGGTGTAGTTCAGATACGCGCCTTCGACCGGGATGACGGAATCGCGGCGCGACAGCGCCAGTCCGGCGAAGTAGCGGAAGAAATCCGGCAGGCGCGACAGCTGCGCGCGGGTTTCGTTGACCGGACGGCCGTTGTTCAACGTCTCCAGCCGGTACAGCGTGTCGAGATTGGCCTCGAACGCGTCGGCCAGCCTGTTGACGAGCCGGGCGCGCGCCCTCGTGTCCATCCCGCCCCACGCCTTGCCTTCGAATGCAGCGCGAGCGCTCTTCATCGCACGGTCGATATCCGCGGCGGTCGAATTCGGAATCCGGGCGATGACGTCGCCGGTCGCGGGATTGCGGACGTCGAGCATCTCGCCGTCTCCGGCCTCGACCTCGCGTCCGTCGATGAAGTTGCCGTGGATCTCGACGTCGATCGTCGCGGGCTTCGACGGAATGTTCATGATGACCTCTCTTCGACGATGACGGCGTTGCGCTTGAGTGCCGGCAGCACGCGCTTTTCGGTCGCCGCGATGTGAGCCTTGATGATGCGGGCCGCGGTGCGTGCCTCGCGCTGCTGCATGGCGTCGATCAATGCGACATGCTCGGCCACGAGCTTCGCCGGATCGTGGCCCTTCAGATTGGAGACGCTGACGCGCACCAGCCGATCGGCCTGGCCGATCAGGTCGCAGAGCGTGGTCGCCATGCGGCGGTTGCCCGATGCGTGCGCCAGCGCCGAGTGGAAGCCGCGATTGTAGGTGATGAAGTCCTCGTGGCTGCCGGAGAAGCGGCGGAATTCGTCGAGTGATTTCAGGATGCTGTCGGGCGCGCTCTCGATTGCTTCGGCGACGCAGGCCGGTTCGAGCGCAAGGCGGAAGCGCAGCAGATCGCGCGCGTCGGACAGCGAGATCGGATTGACCCGGTAACCCTGGCGGGGCTGCACCGTCACGAGGTGCTCGCGCTCGAGCCGCAGCAGGGCGTCGCGGACCGGCTGGCGGCTGACCGCGTAACGCTCCGCCAGATCCTGCTCTCGTATTTCATCGCCAGGAGCAAGCTGACACGATAAAATATCAGATCGCAGGTTTTCGTAGATATTCTCGCGGAGAAGGATCATTTTATTGGAGTCTCCTGCCCAATAAAATGCAATCTGTGAAATATCACGTCAAGCTGAAATCCTTGAAATTCGGGCGATTTGATTTATCAATCGTCCGCAGGGGCGCTTTGGAGCCCAAATGCGCGAATTTCGGGCACGATTTGAAAGAGAGCGACGATGGACAGGCTTTTGGCCAACCGCACAGTCAACGCAGCCCAGTCGGGCGAGGGGCCGCCGCTGGTCCTGTTTCACTCGCTGCTGTCGGATCGCGCGAGCTTCGATGCGATCGTGCCGGAACTTGCCCGGTCGTTTCGGACCATCGTGCCGGAACTACCGGGATTCGGTCGGTCGAGCGCGGTCGAGGGTGGTGGCCTCGCCGCGATCGCCGATCGGATGGCGGACGCGGTGCATGATGCGGCTGATGGCACGCCGGCCATCCTGCTCGGCAACGGTTATGGCGGGTTCGTCGCGCTGCAGATGGCGATCCGCCACCCGGCGATCGCGAGCCGGCTGATCCTCGCCGACTGCGGTGCGGCGTTCTCCGAGCCGGGCCGCGAGGCGTTTCGCAACATGGCCAGGGTTTCACGCGAGAAGGGGCTCGCCGCGATCACCGACATTGCAATGCGCCGGCTGTTTGCACCGGATTTCCAGGCACAGCATCCCGCGCTGATGCAGGATCGCCGCGACGCATTCCTGCGCACCGATCTCAACGTGTTCTGCGCGGCCTGTGACGCGCTGGCGAGCCTCGATCTTCGTGCCAAACTACGCAGCGTGACTGTACCGACGCTCGTCGTGGTCGGCGAATATGACGAGGCGACGCCGCCGCCGATGTCATACGAATTGGCAGGCGGCCTGCCGAGAGCCAGGCTCAGGGTCATTCCGGGATGTGCGCATGTCCCGCAACTGCAATCGCCAAAACTGTTCCTCGATACGATCGGCGATTTCCTGGCGGTCAAGCATAACGCGCCCGCCTGAGGCGCGCGCAAAGGGCTGGATCGCGCCGCGGGTCACGCGGTGGCGTGCCGACAATTTGGGCAGAACGCCCAGCTAATGCCGTTTGACGCGACAGCATCTCTGCCTAGTCTGACCGGAGACGGAGATGAAACATGCGAGCGATCCTTGATCACTGCACCGGCGGTCGCAGGCGCAGCCTGCCGGCGGGCACGGATTTCATCGAGGAGGGCGGCAAGACCGGTCATCTGTTCGTGCTGCTCGAGGGCAAGGTGGAAGTCGTCAAGGGCGACAGTCTGGTCGCCGTGATCGACGAGGCCGGCGCGGTGTTCGGCGAGATGAGTGTGTTGCTCGACCGGGCGCACAGCGCCAAGGTGCGCACGGCCACTGATTGCGTCCTGTACGAGTTCGACGATGCGGCGTCGTTCCTGCGCGAGCAGCCGGAGGTGGCGCTGCTGATCGCGCAGCTCCTGGCGCAACGGCTTCATGTCGCCACGACCTATCTTGCCGACCTGATGCACCAATATGCCGATCACGGCACCCATCTGGCGATGGTCGGCGAGGTGCTGCAGAGCATGATCAACCTGCCGCCGATGCAGGTCGCGCCAGGCTCGGATCGGCAATCCGATCCAAGGATATGAGCCAGTCCGGCGCATCGCGCACAGGCGCCGCCGGCCGCGACAGCGGCGCCTTGAGATCGATCATCTGCGCATCGCCGGCGGCGAGCCAGAACGCCTTGTCCTGCGCGAGATCGAGCACGATGTAGACCGGAGGCCGGCCGGGCTGCAGGCCGGTGTTGAACACCCAGCTCGCTCCGATCCGGTCGAACCACGAGCCGCTCTGGATGAACGGCGACTGATGCACATGGCCCGAGATCACCATCGCCGGATGGTGGCGCTCGATCCAGCCGAGCAGCTCGGCGTCGCCGAAGAAGCGCTTGCCGCCCCAGCTGGTCGGCGAATCCGCCGGCGGGGCGTGATGGACCCAGACCCAGCGGCGGTGCGGCACCGCGGCCGCCGCGCGAAGCTGATCGTCGATCCGCGCCTTGACCAGCGGGCCGTCCCACCACGGGCACACCGTGAACAGCGTGTCGCCGATCGTCAGGTTGTCGCCGTCGCAGGCGACGCCGAACTCCCGGATGCCGGCGACCCAGCGCGCGATCTTCTCGCCCTCCGGGTTGCGCTCGTCGAGGTCGTGATTGCCCGAGCAGAAAATCACCCGTGTGAGATCGGCGAGCCGCGACAGGTATTTCGTGACGACGACGATCTGGGCGCGGAAATCGACCGCCGAGCCGAGGTTGAGCGCATCGCCGGCGAAGATCACGAGATCGAATTGCGGTGCCGCCGCCAGCAGCCAGTCGAACTGCGGCAACGAGTAATGCAGATCGGCGACGACAAGACAGCGCATCGGTGAAATCCGAATGCCCGGAAAACGGGCGGGGCCGCACGGCAATGATTTCAAACAAGCCGAATCGCAGCAAGATCTATGCCGCGCCGCGCGGATCCGACGCGACAGATGTTCGCAGTGTCCTGGAATCGGCCGGCAAGAGCGCGAAGGGCGGATCGCGGCTCACGCCCTTGCTGTGGCGTGGGCGAAGGTCACCTCGATCAGCGTGCCGGTGCGGCCGCCGGTCCGGATCTGGAATTTGGCGCGATTGGCTTCGACCAGCGCCTTGGTCAGCGACAGGCTGACGCCGCCGGAGCCGGCCTGATCTGATGGCGTCGGGGCGCGGAACGGCTCGAGCGCGGCGGCGACCTCGTTGTCGTTGAGGCTCTGCCCGGTGTCGCGCACGCGCAGCATCACCTCGCCGAAATCCGACAGCGCGGTCGAGACGATCACCTGGCCGCCGGCATTGGCGAGATGGATCGAGTTGCCGATCAGGTTCAGCGTGATCTGGCGCAGCGCGCGGGCGTCAGCGACCACAGGCGGCAGCGTGTGGGCCAGCGAGGTGCGGATGATGATGCGCTCGCGGTTGGCCTGCGGCTGCATGACCGCGACGCAGCTCTCCACCATCTCGTTGAGATTCTGGCTGGCGAAGGCGAGGTCGAGCTTGCCGGTCTCGATCCGCGACAGGTCGAGCAAATCGTTGACGATCGCGATCACCCGCTCGCCGGAAGCGCGGATGTCCTTCATGTATTCGACATAGCGCTCATTGCCGAGCGCGCCGAAGCGTTCGCCGATCATCACCTCGGCAAAGCCGATGATGGCGTTGAGCGGCGTGCGCAGCTCGTGGCTGATCCGCGCCAGCATGTCGGACTTGGCGTTGGCGGCGCGTTCGGCGAGCCGCCGCGCCTCGCGCAATTCGCCTTCGCTCTTCTTGGTCTGCGAGAGATCACGGAACACCGCGAAGAAGTTCGGTCCGTCGGCGCGGGTGCGGCCCATCGTCACCGACAGCGGGATGATGCCGCCCTGGCGGACGCGGCCGAGCGTCTCGCGGCCATGGTCGAGCAGGCTGGCGACGCCGGCCGATTTCAGGCTGGCGAGATAGTCGTGGATGCCGTGCTGGCTTTCCGGCGCGAACAGGTCGGCGAGCTTGCGGGTGACGAACTCGTCGCCGTCATAGCCGAACAGCGCCTCGGCGCTGCGGTTGCAGGAATGGATGTTGCCCTCGGCATCGAACATGATGATGCCTTCGGCCGCGGTGTCGAGGATCGCGCCGAGCTCCTCGGCGTCGGCCTGGCCGGCCTGCGGCTCAGCCGGCGCAAGCAGCGGCTCGGCGGCGGCCGCAGGCTCCGGCTCGGACAGCGCCGCGGCGATCGCAGCATCCTCGTCCAGCGTGCGCGAGAAGATCAGCGCCAGCGCGGAATCGTCGTCCCAGGTGATGGTGTGCAGCCGCGCCTCGGCGGACACCGACTGCGCGCCGTGCTCGGCGCTCTGGTTCGCGGAGATGGTCACCGGCGTGCCGGTGCCCGACGTGCTGCTCGCCTGCGAGACGCCGGGCTCGACATAGAGCGCGTCGAGGCCGCCGGCGGCTTCCAGCGCGTGCAGGCTGTCATGGCCCATGCGCGAGAGGAAGGCGCGGTTGGCATAGAGCAGGCGGTCGAGCCGGTAGATCAGGATGCCGACCGGCAACAGATCGAGCAGCGCGCGGTCGCGCCGGGAGTCGGCGCGCGGCGCCGGCTCCGCCGCAGCCAGCCAGCTGGCCTTTGGTGTTTCCGCCGGTGTCTCCAGCTGCGCGACCGCCTCTTGCGCTGGCGCCTCTGCTTGCTGCGGCGGTTCGCTTGCGGGCGGCGCTTCGGCGACCGGCTCGGCCGGCACGCTGTCGTCCGTCGTCGCGGCGAGGCCGGCCTCGTTCTCGAGCCGCGCCGACAATTGACGGGCGAGCTCGTTGAAGGCGTTGTTCTCGACCGGCGTCAGCGACGGCGGCCGGGTGTCGCCGGCGGGACGGAACGGCACCACATTCGGTGGCGGGTCGTGACGCACTTCGTGCGTTTCCTCGTGCGTTTCCACGGCGTGATCCGGATCGGCTCGGTGTGAAGTCTCTGCGGCTGTCGGCTCGGTCAATTCCTCGGGTGGTGCTGCTGCGGTCGTGTCGGGCGGCGGCTCCGCGTGCGGCGGAGGATCGTCCTGTGGCGCGGCGGGCCCGGGCGGCGCAACGGTGCGCGGCGCCGGTGCGACATCGGCCGACAGCGATTGCGGCGCGACCGTGCCGCTGAAGAACTCATAGCGGCGCAATGCGGCGAGTCGCGCAAGCCCGTCGAGGTCGCGACACACACCAAAGCCGCGGTAGCCGGCGAAATTCCTGGCACGATCGAACACCGGCAGGCCGGACAGTTCGACCGGCAGCCGGCCGCCACCGTCGACCGGCCAGTGCAGCGTGATGCCGCTCCAGGTGTCATGGCTGGCGAACGCCTGCATCACGCGGCCCTCGGGATCGAGGCCAAAACTCTCGGCGATGTCGCTCCACAGCCGGCCGAAGCCCGCCGCGGTGTGCAGGCCGATCAGGCGGGTGAATTCATCGGAGCCAAGCGAGAAGCGGGCCTCATGGTCCATCTGCCACATGAAGCGCAGCGGATGGCGCCGCACCGGCAACGGCTCGTCGAGCCATGATGGTGGTGGCACCGGCGCCAATGTCGCGGGCTCCGGCTCGGCGGCAGGCGGCGGCGCGGGCGCATCCGCGATCGCATAAGGCGAGGGGGCGGGATCGGCCGGGGGCGCCGATATTTCCGGCGCGTGCGTGCGTGCCGTCTCTGCGAGATCAGGCGCAGGCTGTTCGACCGGCGCTTCAGCGGGTGCTTCGATCAGCGCTTCCGACAGCGGCTCCTCGACGGCGGGGTTTTCGTCGGGCGTGGTGTCGAGAGGTGCAGTCTCGACGGGCGTCGGCTCTGAATGCGTGAGTTCTGCCGACGCAAGTGGCGGGGCAAGAGGCGTAGGCTCTTCGATCTGCGCGCCGTCCGGCACTTCGATCAGTGCTTCCGACAGAGGTTCCTCGGCGGCAGCTGTTTCGTCTTGCGTGGTGTCGAGAGCTGCGGTCTCTACGTGCGCCGCCTCTGCTGCCGCGGCAGATGGAGCAGCATTCTCAGGTTCGGATTTGGCCGCGCTGACGATCGGCTCGATCGTGACGCGCTCTTCCAACTGCGGATCCAGCGCGTCGAACAAGGCGATCGGTGCTGCGCTGGCCGTCGCGGGCGCTTCGTCATGCGCAACGGCCTGTTCTACAACTGCAGGTGCTGGCGGCGGCTCTACGGCCATGGCCTCTTGCTGCGCTGGCGCTGCGGGAGCCGGTGCTTCGCGCGCCGGCGTCTCCGGCTCAACCGGCGCAGGCACGATCGGCGCCGGCCTTGCGGCGAGATGCGCCGCCGGCTTGATCAACGCGACCAGCGCGCGATCGGCGCCGTGCCCGATCCGCTGCAGCACGACGCGGCCGATCGCAACGCTCGCCGCCGCGCGGCCCTGCGCCAGCGCCTCACCGCGCGCGGCATCGAGACCGGCTTCGGTGAGGTCGTGCAGGCGGGGCAGCGTACGCGCCGCCTCATTGGTTGCGACCAGCAGTCCGTTGCTGGTGAAGGCGGCGGCCGGACGCGGCAAGCCCTGCAGCAGCCGCTGCAGGCGTTCCGCGAGCGGCATGCCGCGGCCGGTCGCGTTGAGCGCCGTCATCAGGATGCCGTGGCTGCCGTCCGGCAGGTCGATCCGGGCGCAGCCGCAGGTCGCGAGCATGCCGGGCGCAGCGCCGAAGCCGCGCAGCCGCTCCAGGCGGACCGCGCCATTGGCGTTCAGGCTGTGGCCGAGCCGCGCGACCTGGCGGCGGTGCGGATCGGCCGGGCCGAAGCCGCGCTTCGCCAGCTCGGCGCCGTTGGCGGCACCGAATACCTGCGCGCCGACCGGATTGGCCCAGAGAATCCGCGCGCCGTCGGCCGCCCACAGCCATGCCGGCAGGGCGCCCGTCGCATGATCCGCCAGCCTGACATCGCCAAGCGCCTGGATCTGGAATTCCGCGTCACTCATCACGCAAGATTTGACCGCATGGGTTTGGCTTTCTTCCTTAAGCTCAGCCGAAGGCCCGGCAGCCGCAGGACGACAGCCTTAACAGAAGGTTAGTATCGCAACTGGGGGGCGGCAGGTCCATGTCCGCAGCGAAACTGCCCCCGCCAAAGCCGGGATAACGTTAACTCGGCTGAACGATCCACAGCCGTTTGGCGTTGTCGGACAAAGAGAGGTTGCTGCGAGCCGCGCGATGCGGAACCAGGCGGCGCCGCGTCACACCTGCGATTGCAGTGCCACGATATATATTCTGCCGTCTATCTTGCCCTGGGCCCGCAGGGCCAAGCGGCGGGCCGATCAGCAAGCGAGGGAGAGCGACCATGAGCGACAACGGGCGTGACCATTTCGAGATCCCCAAGTTCGAGATTCCCAAGGATATGCGGTCGATGGCGGAGGCGAGTTTTGAGCAGGCGCGCAAGGCGTTCGAGCAATTCGTGACCAACGCCAAGGACACCGCCGGCAAGATCGAGGAGCGCAACGCCACGGTGCGCGCCGGCGCCAAGGATCTTTCGACCAAGGCGCTGTCCTATGCCGAAAAGAACGTGCAGTCGTCGCTGGACTACGCCGAGGCGCTGCTCAAGGCCAAGGACCTCAGCGACGTCATGCGGCTGCACAGCGAATATGTGCAGGGCCAGATGCGCTCGCTCGCCGAGCAGGCCAGCGAGATGGGCCAGGCCGTCAGCCGGGCCGCGATGGACGCGGTCAAGCCGAAGAACTGACGAGGCGCATTGGCCGCGGCCGACCCTGGCGCATTCAGCCTCGGTCGGCCGCGGTAATCTTTTGTTCCGTCAGATAAAAAATGTGGCGTCGCACGCGATCTTACGTTGCGTTGCACAAAATTGACATGATATGGGTGTTTATTAGGCGCGCCCGACGAAGGGCGCTCCCGTGAATCAAGGCAGCGTGATCCATTTCAGCGCTCCCGGCCTGATGGGCTCCGGGACGTCCGCAATGGTCACATCTACTCACCCGTTGCGAAGGATTACACGTATGACCAACCCGTCCGATCCGTTTTCCGCCTCGATCATTCCGTTTGAAGTTCCCGAGCAGATGCGCGCGTTCGCCGAGAAGGGCGTTCTGCAGGCCCGCGACAGCTACGCCAAGTTCAAGGACGCTGCCGAGACCCACAACTCGACGGTCGAGGCCGTGTTCACCTCGGTGAGCAAGGGCGCCAGCGAGTATTCGGCCAAGCTGATCGAGTTCTTCAAGGCCAACACCACCTCCTCGCTCGACTTCGCCCAGGAGCTGTTCAGCGTGAAGTCGCCGACCGAAGCGGTCGAGCTGTGGACGTCGCACGCCCGCAAGCAGTTCGAGACCTACACCGCGCAGGCCAAGGAACTGGCCGAGCTCGGCCAGAAGGTCGCCAGCGAGACCGCCGAGCCGATCAAGGCCAGCGCCTCGAAGTTCTACAAGCCGGCCGCCTGATCGCTGCCGTTTGGGAAACCAGCGAAAGGCCCGGGCCGAAGCGGTCCGGGCCTTTTTGCTGGACGCGGCCGTCGAACGGCCCGACATAACAGCGGAAATCGGCGCGTTACGGCCTTGCCAAAGCGCGGCGTTGCACCTAGTTTCCGCCCGAAATCGCCGCCCCGCTTGAGCGGGCCGCGCGTCAGGATGCAGTTGTAGCTCAGTTGGTTAGAGCGCCTGTCTGTGGAACAGGAGGTCGGTGGTTCGAGCCCACCCAACTGTACCATCCGCAAGATCATTCAGCGCGACATCGCAAGATCGGACCATCGCAAGGTCGCTCGCCCTTGTCGCCCGGCGTGTCACCGCGTCCGCTTGCACTTCTCCGTCCCGTCACCCAAACTGACTGACACGACGCCTTAACGACGCCTAGTGACACCTTTGGGGGGATGCATGGGGATCGCCTGTTCAAGGAGTTTTTCGTTTGCGTTGATATCAAGCATCGCTCTTGCGGCGCTGCTGCTGCCGGGCCGAAGTGAGGCCTATACGCAAGACCAGCAGCAGGCCTGTACGCCGGATGCGTTCAGGCTTTGCGGCCCCGAGATTCCCGACGTCGATCGCATCACGGCCTGCATGATCAGGAACAAGGCGCAGCTCTCGCCGGCCTGCCGGGTGTTCTTCCGCGGTGGTCCCGAGCCGCGTGAAGCGAGCGAGCGCGTGGAACGGCGTGCTGCCAAGCACAAGGCCGCCAAATCGCACAGGGCGAAGAAGTCCACCCACTAAATGATTCCCATCGCGCGCACGCGGCTAACTTGGCGCATTCTCGTCGAGCGGACCGCTGTGCGCTTCACCTCGCCCCGCGTGCGGGGAGAGGTCGGAACGCATCGTCAGATGCGTTCCGGGTGAGGGGGAGTCTCCACAAGCGCAACTATCGCCATCCACGCGGAGACAGCCCCTCACCCCAACCCTCTCCCCGTAAGAACGGGGAGAGGGAGCGCAGCGCCATCGCGGTCAACGCAATCTCATCGCGCGGTGGATCGCCTCCATGCGATTTCAAGGTTGCGATGCGCGACAGACTGACGCCTTGTGACGCTGTCATGCAGCATCATCTCTGGGGCTTGTATTGTCAGCCAAATCTGTTCCGCTTGTGGAACGGATGGAGTGGGACGCGTGAGCGAATACTACAAACAAGAGATCGATCGGCACTTCGCCTGGTTCGAAGCCAAGCTGCCGGAAAAGCCGGCGCGCTTCGTCGCGTGGCTGCGCAAGCCGTCGTCGCGCTATGTGCGGATTCCGCTCGCGATCCTCCTGATCATCGGCGGCATCTTCAGCTTCCTGCCGGTGCTCGGACTCTGGATGCTGCCGCTCGGACTCCTTTTGTTCGCGCAGGACGTTCCGTTCCTGCAGAAACCGACCGCGCAATTGCTCGGCTGGATCGAGCGCAAGTGGATCGAGCGCGAGCGCGCGAAAGCTGCCGGAAAACGCTAGGCACCGAGTCATATCAAACGCTTAGGGCTTCCATTTGCGGTTGCGTCATAAGTTCGGTGTGACTCAAAAAGCAAAACGCACCGGTAATCTTGGCCACTTTGCGGATTGCAAGAAATTTTTTCTTTCGCGAATCAGCGTGCTGATTCATTTTCGCCTCCTGGGGTCAATCTGGAGGCCAACGTATGAACGTGATTGTTTTCGCTTCGCGTAAGGGGGGCTCGGGAAAAAGTACCCTGGCTGCTCACCTCGCCGCGCAAGTGCACAAGGCAACGAAGCCCTGTCTGCTGATCGACGCCGATCCGCAGGGCTCGCTGACTCTCTGGCACAAGCTGCGCGGCACCAACGAGCCGGCGATCAAGACGGCAGTGAACTCGGTCAGCGGGATCATTGCCCAGGCCAAGCGTGACGGCATCGAGTGGGTGTTCATCGACACGCCGCCGAACCTCTCGGCCGTGGTCGACGACTCCATCAAGAACGCCACGATGGTGATCATTCCGGCGCGGCCCGGCGTGTTCGACGTCAACGCCGTGCAGGAAACCATCCAGACCTGCCGCTCGATGCGCAAGCCCTATGCCGTCGTGATCAACGGTGCGCCCGCGCAGCGTGACGGCGCCGAAAGCCGCATCGTCGCGATCGCGCGCGAGGCGCTGGCGAAATTCCGCGCTCCGGTGTGGAGCGGCCAGATCACCAACCGCGCCGATCTTCTGATGGCGCTCGGCCAGGGCGAAGGCGCCCGCGAATATTATGCGGAAGGCCGCGCCGCCGCCGAGATCAATCGGCTGTGGGCCGCGATCGAACGCTCGATCAAGGCGATCCGCGGCACGGCGTCGGCGTCCGGTACGATGCACAAGCAGGCGGCGTAACAACGCCGTTTTGGTTTGAAATGGAAAGAACGCGCGGCTCCCGCGCGTTTTTTGTCGTCGAGAATATTGGAGCCATTCCGGGGCATGCGAAGCATGAGCCCGGAATCTCGAGATTCCGGATTCGATGCTCACGCATCGCTCCGGAATGACGGAGGGGATGCCCTCACGCCACCATCAGCAGATAGAACACGATCACCGGCGCTAGGGTCAGGATCACCGACCAGATGCCGACAGCCCATAAAATATCCTCGGTCGTAAAGCCCGGCTCGGCACCCGGCCTCACGGCAACAAACCCATTCCTCGAATTCACGACGCCCCCGCGCTGGTCTTGGCAATGCGGAAGGCTGTACGCGAGCGGATTTAAGATCCTGGTCGGAATTTCGCGGGCATTTGCGCGCGGGTGCTACTTCGGATTAACCACAGCCCCGCCGGTCGGTCGCGTTCGGCCGGGTGCCGTTCGCTTCAGTGCATTGCTCCGTCCCGATCGCGGATCGCTCCGAGATGCTCGTTGATCCGGAATACGATCAGGATGAACTCGGCGGCGATGCGCGAGAACACGATGCCGACGAAGACGCTGGCGATCGACGCGAGCAGCTGGATGAATCCGACGAACGGGCTGATCGCCATCGCCGTGAGGCTCCACAGGATGCCGGAGATCCCGAACAGCACGATGACCGCGATCACCAGCCAGTAGAACGTCTTGATGATCGTGGGCGTGATGAAGCGGTCCCACTGAAACAGATCCTGGAAATCGAACATCATGGTTCTCCCGGCCAGCCGAATATGATTCGCGTCTCGTTCATCCTACTGCGTGACCGCCGGCGTGATCACTTCATCCCGGGAGCCTGCGCCGCAGGCGTCCGTCGGGAAGAGGCTTTCGCCGGGCCAATGGTTCGGGACGGCGCCAGGCGCCTCCGCGACCAGAGGGATCGATACCGCAGAAGCCCATTCGGTCTCGCCAAAGGCGAGCCCCGGACCGGGCGCCGGCAGTCCAGGGGCGAGCTATGCGAGTGGGCCGATTGTGATTGCCGCAAATAACGGCCACAATCGGGCTTCCCTCCGGCATATCCTCACCCAATGACCACGCTGACCTTCGAAGACTTCAAGCCCGGCCGCTTCGGCACGTTCGGCCCGCGCCATGTTTCACGCGAGGAGATCCTCGCCTTTGCCGCCGAATTCGACCCGCAGCCGATGCATCTCGACGAGGAGGCGGCGAAGAAATCCATGCTCCGCGGCCTGTCGGGCTCGGGCTGGCATCTCGGCTCGCTGATGATGCGGATGCTGTTCGACGGCTTCATCGGCCGCACCGCCTCGCTCGGTTCGCCCGGGGTCAACGAGATGCGCTGGGTGGCGCCGCTGCGTCCGGGCGACGATTTGACGCTGGATGTCGACGTCGTCGAGGCGCGCGTCTCGAAGAGCCGGCCCGAGACCGGCATCGTCACTTTCAAGGGCACCATCCGCAACGCGCGCGGCGAGATGCTGTGCGAGATGGAGTCGCCGATCATCGTCAGCCGCCGCGACGGCGCGAGCGCATAGGAGAGGTCATGCGCTTTTTTGAAGATATCGAGATCGGCGCGCGGCGCGAGTTCGGCTCCTTCACCTTCACGCCCGAGGACATCAAGCGGTTCGCCGCGCAGTTCGATCCGCAGCGCTTCCATCTCGACGAGGAGGAGGGGCGCAACTCGCTGTTCGGCGGGCTCGCCGCATCGGGCTGGCATGTCGCCAGCGTCTGCATGAAGCTGCTCGTCGCCGACGGCAAGCGGCTCGCCGCGGAAGCCGCCGCGCGCGGCGAGGAGGTCGCGGTCTGGGGGCCCTCGCCGGGCTTCCGCGAACTGCGCTGGATCCGCCCGGTGCTGGCGGGCGATACCATCAGCTTCACCAACCAGGTCGAGACCAAGCGCACGTCCGAAAAGCGGCCCGAATGGGGCATCCTTCAGGCCCGCAACACCGGCGTCAATCAGCGCAACGAGGTGGTGTTCTCGTTCCTCGCCACCGCTTTCGTGCCGCGGCGGAATCCCGGTTCCTGATGTTGCCCGCGCGCCTCTGATGTTGCCCGGACGCCATGGTTAGCGAATGACTTCTGCTGCCGACGCAGTTGTGCGTTGCGTGGAACTCAGTTTTTGCTAACGCATTCTGAACCTTTGTCCCTGCCTTATGGTTTGAGGGCACGGACATCTGGCAAGAATGACTGGGGATACCATGGCAGATCGCAGCGCGCTGAAACTCGTCGGCATTATCTTCGCGACGGTAACGGTTGTGGTGATGCTGGCCACCGGAATGGTCGTGAAGGGCTTTGCCGACGGCAATTATTCCTTCGAGACCACCGCGAGCATCGACCGCTGATTGACCGTCTGTAACTCCCGGCGCTCGAGGGAGCGCAGGTGGCGTGCATTTGCGCTTTTCAATGTGATCTGTCGGCAGGCTGCGTCACATTTCTTCCAAGCTTCAGTCTAACGATTCCAGATCAGCACCATCACGACCGTCGCGGCTGCCAGGATGCCGATGAAGCGGATCATGATCGTGCCGATGCCCTGCTGCGGCTGGCGCAGCGGAATCGGATCGGCGGCGTTATCCGGCCGGACGCTCTGCATGACTTCGTCTCCAAATGGATGCCCGGCTAGTGTCCCGAATCCGAAGTTCGCATCATTTGCCGCACCTTCGGAGCGAACTTCGGATTCGATAAGGACACTAGCAAACCTTTGATTCTAGTGTGCTTTATGAATGCGAAGTTCGTGAAAGTGGCTGCCGCGAAATCGCACGAACTTCGCATTCAGCACACTAGGCGCGGTCCGGACGCGAATTCCGGATTGGACGCGGGCTCGACATCCCCAGTTCAAATCGGCTTCTGCAAAAAATTGACGTCGCGGAGTTTACACCGCGCTGAATAACGAATCGTTCTGCGCTGAATCAGGCCGCAAAGCGAAGCCGCCGCCCCCCGTTCAGGAGGCGGCGGCGATCAGTTTGGAAAACTGAAGTATCAGCTGTTGCGCAGGCCGTCGGCGGCGCGCTTCCACTGCGAGACGTTGTCGGCGATCATGCGCGTCGACTTCATCGCGGCCTGGCTGAGCTGGGCATAGCCGGAGATCTCGCGCTGGACGCGCTGGCCCTCGGCATGCAGCAGGTCACGCAGGCTCTCGAGCTCGCCGATCAGCTTCTCGATCTCGGCGAGCGAGGTGCCGGCGACGCGCTGGATCAGCGAATTGACGTTGCTGACGGTGGCATCGGTGTTGGTGTCGGTCGGCGCGGTCTCCGGACTCGCCACCGGCCGGCGCAGATAGGCGATATCGTTGCGCACGAAGTCGCGGATGCCGGCTTCGACTTCCGAGACGGCGGCGAGGTTGGTGTCGACCTCGGACGTCGTTTCGACTTCGGCTTCCTCGGTACGGTTGGTGGCGTTCATCGGCTTTCCCCTTGTTCGCAATGGCGAAGCGCGGCTTGTCCCCCGCACGACGAATTGATGAAGTTACGGACCTATCAGTGCCGCCGAATTTGACCGCATCTGGGCCAAGTTGCGGCAATGCCTGATCATTTAGCGCGATAGAGCTAACAGACCGTTCACCATGAGCGCTTGTAGCCGGCGCTGATGCTCTTGTTGGTGGTGCCCTGGGAGGTCTCGCCGACCGAGCCGGAGACGGTGACGCCGTCGAACAGCTTCTGCTCGGCGCCGATCCGGCGCAGCCATCGGTCGTCGGAGGTCGACAGCATCTGGCCTGCCGTGATGCTGGTGCCGGTGTCGTTAACCGACAGGCTCGCCGACTGATCGGTGTCGTAGCTGCGCGAGGAGTGGTTGATGATGCCGGGCACCGGGACCACGCCCTGCTGGATGAGGTTGTAGCCGTTCTGCAGCGTCAGCGAATATTGCTCCGACAGCGGCACCGACTTGCTCAAGGAGGTGCCGACCTTGCTCTGGTCGGCGGAGGGATCGACCCGCGCCTCGACCGAGGTCTTGTCCCAGATCGAGGCCACGCCGCCGGTAGAGATCGCGGCCCAGGCCGAGCCGCCGGACTGCGGCAGGCTGCCGCCATTGGCGAGCCGCTCCGACAATTGCTCCGACGTCGTCATCGTGCCTTGCCTTGCGACCGTCATGTCGGCGCCGATGCGGGTATCGAGGAATGGCGAGATCGACTGCTTGACCGACACCGCCGACGAGCCGTTGGCGTTGTTGTTGGTCGACCAGGATGGATCCTTGCCGGCGATGCTGGCGGGCCTCGCCGCACGCTTCGGCGCCAGCGTGGGCAGGCTCGTAGAATCGGTGTCGAGCTGGCTCCAGTCGAGCTTGCTCTCGTCGATGTCCTTCAGGATGTCGGCGTCATTGGCATTGGCCGCCGGCGGCTCCTCGTCGGCCGCAGCCTCGGCGTTATCAGCTGCGCTATCCTGGGCGGCGGGAGCGATCTGCCACGGCGGGGTTTGCGCGCCGGCCGACAGCGCCATCGCCAGGCTGAAGCCGGCTGCCAGCACCTGCAGCCTTGCCCAGCCAAATCGTAATGTGAAAGTCATTCCCAGCCCGCAAATTCCAGAGCCGCAGCATGCATTGCCGTGGCGCAAAATTGTGGCATCGGCGCTCTGAAAGCAAGTGATCAACGCGTGATCGTCATGTCCGGGACAAACGCGCCGCGCGTTCGCGCGGCGCGTCCCGAGCGCGGCCGTTCGGGGCTGGCAAAACAGGCCGCCGCTGCCGGGGCGCCTGAACGCGAAGACGCGCTTCGCGCTTTAGCGCCCCGGACATGACGAAGGCGTGAAATCGAAAGGCCGTCAGACCGCGATGCGCGGCAGATGGATCGGGTAGCCGACGGTCTGCTCGACGAGGTCGAAACTGTCGACCAGCACGCGGAAGCTCGTCAGCTTGCCGGCCCTGAACTGCGCGAAATGCGCGATCCGGAGCGAGATCGGCTTGTTGGAGTCGAGTGCCGTCAGCGAATAGCGCAGCATCGAGGCTGCGGAATCCACGCCGAGCATGATCTGTTCCCGGTCGAAGCGGTGAACCCTGAGGTTCTCGCCGATCTGCCGGATCACCTCGAGCACCGCGGCCTTGCCGCGGCGCGCGCCGAAAAAGGAAAACAGGTCGATCGGCCCATAGATGGACCATTCGACCTCGTCGTCGAGCAGCGGCTCGATATCTGCAAGCTGGCGTTCGTTGATCGCGCGATGCAATGCGCGCGAAAAACGCCAGAGACTATGCTCTGTCATTTTGGCCTTGTCCTGAAACTGGATTTTCAAACGCAAACGGATGGCAGGGGGTCAGCGCCGACGCCTTGCCAGGTTGCTGCACATCGCTATTGCGGCCTGAAATAGTGCCGAACGGCAAAAACGCAAATGACTTTTTTGCAATGCACAATTGCGCCGAATTTTACCCGAATGTGACCGCCGACCTCTGGATTCTGGTTCCGACGCGCTTTTTTGATGCGAACCGGCATCCACTCACGTGCGGGGCAGGCTTCGCGCGAAAACGCTCCGGTCGCCGCAATTCAGCGGTCGCGCTGCCGCACCGGTTGCCGCTCGATCACGATCTCGGCGTCGCGGATCGCCACCACCGCGAACAGCAGCGCGCCGCCGATGCCGCCGATCGCGGCGCCGAGCGGCATGAAGGTGAAAAACACCAGCGTTCCGCTGTCGATACCAGAGGTTCTAGCCAATCCGATCCAGCTAAGCCCGGCTCCGATGCCGAAGGCGGCGCCGCCAAGGGCGCCCAGCGCCAGGCCAAGCACAGCGAGCAATGCGATTTTCATGGTGATTTCAGCCCCGACCGCAACAAGCCCGGTAATAAGTCAGCGCCGGGCTGTCGAGGTTCAACGCCGGCGTTGCGAATTTGCCTGCACGATGTCGTCGTGCCCGGTCAGCGCCGCCGCGACGTCGCGCTCCAGCACCTGCTGGACGAGGTCGAAGGTGTCGATGATCTCGCGGATCTCGGTGATCTTGCCGTCGCGCAGCGTGTAGAACACCGCCACATCGAACTGCACCACGCGGGCGTTGTTGCGCTTGCGGAAGAACACGCGCAGCTGCGCGGCGACCCTGTCGCCCTGGGTCACCACGATCGGCGCCTCATAGCGCATGTCCGAATAGCGCTCGTGGATCGTGGTCCACATCTGGCGCAGCGCGGCCTTGCCGCGGTGCTGGCCCATATGCGGAAGAATGTCGATCGGGGCGTTGGCGAGAAACGCGACGTCGTCGCTGCAGCGATCGAGCGCGCCCTCGATGCCGCCGGCATAATAAACGTCGAGGAAGTTCAAGACGCGCTGCCGGTTCAAATCCTCGCCCATGATCGACTCCGCCGGTCCGACTCGCTCTGGCCCGGCATTGTGAACCGGAGCATTCCACAATCAAACAACATATGTTTGACGCGCGAGACGCGATTAGGTTCGGCAACCAGCGCGTGCATTGTGGCGCAAAATGCATGCGGCGCGCCGGTTCGCGCAATGCGACGACGGGCGGCTGTCGCGGTGCAGGCGGCGGTTTATTCCGCGCCTGCGCCGCTTAAATCTTCGCGCCCGCGGCCTTGCCGCGGCGCCGCCGGCCCGTATGCTTCGCGGCGGAAGGCGGCCGAACAGAGCCGCCCCGATGGGGAGAGACCAATGAAGCGCATCACCCACTTCGCCGCGATCCTGTCGCTGCTGGCATGCCCGGCGATCCCGCCCGCCTTCGCACACACGCCGCAGCAGCCTGCCCACCAGCTCTACAACGAAGGCGACCTGAAGCTCGAGAGCGGCGAGGCGATCAAGGATTTCTCGATCTCCTACGTCACCCACGGCACGCTGAACGCGAAGAAGTCGAACGCCATCCTGATGGTGACCGCGATCTCGGGCAATCATCACCGGCTCGATTTCATGATCGGCCCCGGCAAGGCGCTCGACCCCGACAAGTATTTCATCGTCTGCACCGACGCGATCGGCAACGGGCTGACCACGTCGCCGAGCAATTCGAAGGCGCAGCCGCGGATGCAGTTTCCGAAATTCGCGATCCGCGACATGGTGGAATCGCAGTATCGGCTGATGAAGGAGAAGCTCGGCATCGACCATGTCGTCGCCGTGGTCGGCCCCTCGATGGGCGGCATGCAGGCGCTGCAATGGGGCGTCAGCCATCCGGACTTCATGGACGCGCTGGTTGCGATGGTGCCGCTTGCGAAGACGCCGGCCTGGTCGGTCGCGGTGATGGAGGCCTCGCGCAAGGCGATCATGAACGATCCGGCGTGGAAGGACGGCAATTACGAGGCGCCGCCGGAGAAGGGCCTCAAGCTGTTCCGCGATATCGTCGCGCTGCTCGCGGCGCGCACGCCCGATATGTATGCGGCGCAGTTCAAGTCCGGCCCCGACGTGCTGCCCTGGATGGCCGAGCAGGAGACCGCGCTGTGGAAGCTGTTCGACGCCAACGACTGGATCTACCAGAGCTGGGCCTATGACCGGCACGATGTCGGCACCACGGCCGGGTTCGGCGGCGACACCGCGAAGGCGCTGGCGTCGATCAAGGCGAAGACGCTGATCCTCACCGGCACCAAGGACCTGCTCAATCCCGAATTCGAGCCGAACCAGATGGGCCAGAAAATCGGAGGCGTGACCATCAAGACGATCAGCCCGGGCACCGTGACCGGCCACGCCTCGGCCGGCGGTTTCTTCCCGGCGGATGTCGAGTTTCTCAACCGCGAAACCGGCGTGTTCCTCGACGGCGTGACCGACGGCGGCAAGAAACTGGAGTGATCGGCTGAACCGGCCGCGTCTCGCAGACGTGGAGGCATGCGGCGGGCAGCTGTCCGCGAGTTAATGAAACCTCCGCTCGCGCGCCCGGTTGGTTCGGCGTGGGCGACGCATCCGCAATGAGGAGTTCCGTATGAGAAACACCATGCCGCTTGCCGTCGCCGCCCTGGTTGTCTCCAAATAAATCATGCGAGCGCGCACCGCGCGACGGTGAGCCGGCGTCGACGCCGGCCACGAGGCCTTGAGCTCCTCCGGGGCCGGCCGGTGAAATCGCGCCGGCTCGCTGTCGCGGTGCGTTCGACAACAGCTAATCCGACGGCGCCGCCTTGCCGGCGGCGCGGTCGATGGTGAACCGCTCGTCTTCCCGGAACCGGCGGTGCCGCTGCGCCGTTGATGCGGCAGCATTGCATTGGAGCCGCATCATGAAATCGTCGTCCGTGAAGAATGCGGATTGACTTGAGAAATAAGCAGAATTGGTCTTGATGTAGTATTCGATTTTGCAGGA
>NZ_JAUMTJ010000019.1:0-21166 GCF_032654765.1 Bradyrhizobium sp. 33ap4
CGAGCCTTCTTCGAGACCGTCCCGGCTCGAAACACCGCTTAAGCCGGGCGCCGGCGCCAGTTCTTCACGAACGACTATCGAAAACAACCCCATGCAAAGGAGCCGGCGGACCCGGCAACTCGACGCGTCGGGCAAAATTTGGTATTATTATACCCCTAAGAAATCGTGCAGAGGCTCGTGAACCGCTGTCAACCTACGGCTGATTGTTCGGCGGCCGCTCGATGAAGCGCCGGCTGCCGTTGAGAAGCTCGAGGTTGTTCGCGATGACGGGGTTGCCCGGATCGAGCGAATAAGCCTTCTCGAACTTCCGCCGCGCGCCGTTCAGATTGCCGCGCAGCATGAGGGAATAGCCCTGATCGTTGAGGATCTGGACGGTCTCGCCGCCAAGCCGGATCGCCTGCGCATAGGCCTGATCGGCAAGGTCGAAGCGGCGCAACTTGTCATAGCTCGCCGCGAGCCCGACCCAGGCCGTCACGTCCTTCGGCGCCTTCTCGACCGCTTCCTTGAAATAGCGCTGCGAGATTCCGTAATTGCCGCGGTTGTAGTGCTCGAGCCCCATCCGCACCGGTTCGTCGGAGGGATAGTATTTGACGTCGGTCGGCTCCTGCACGGGGTCGGGACCGGCTGGAGCGCCGGGCGCGACGACAGCGGCGTCACGCACAGTATATTCTTGCACAGTATCGCACGCCGCGAGGGCTGTGGCCACTGAGGCGCAAGCTAGCCAAACAAAAAGGCGCCGCATAACCGTTATCCCTGCCCCATAATTATACGCTCCAATATTGTTCCCACACTAGCAGAACGGGGTTGGAGACGTACTAGCGGTAGAAAAATAGCTATCTCAAACTCGTTACCGTTGGGTCGCGGCGCCTACGCCGGCCAAGCCGGCTCCAGTTCCAAAGTAGATGCTACTACCATTATTTGCATCCACTGCTGCTCCGATTGCACCCGCCGCTCCCATTGGGGGGTGCCCCAACCCTGGAGCATCGCCTCCGAACGCCGGCAACGGATCGCGCGGTTGGTTACCGAGACGATAACGCTTAATAGAGCCGTCGGTCTTCGCGGCCTGAGAGACGATCCGGCGATCGCCGACGTAGCTCGGCCAGGGATGGATCGTATGGGTCACGGCATTGACCTGCTTCGCGTCCCCGGCACTTAAGGTGATGGTATCCGAACGCTGGAAATAGCGATCCATTTCGTCATTGCCGGCCAAGCCGTTACAAGCCCCGAGCGTGAAAACTGCGAGTAACGCCGTGCATGTCATATCGGTCGTCCTTCAGTTGAGCGTCTTGACTACGGGCTGGTCGGTTGCAGCCGCAGGTGGCGCAGATAGCCGGACATCGGGGGCGATGATGTGCCCGTAGGGACCTTTGATGTCACCGCCGGAATTGACGTAGTCATTGTAGCGCTTCTTCACTTCCATCTGGCCGTTGAGGAAGAAGTCGACATCGTTTGCAGGCAGACGGGAGTCCAGCGGCGACGCCAATTGCTGTCCGGGTACCGCCGGCGCGACCAAACGCGGCGTCACGATGACCACCAGATCCGTCTCTTTCTGCTGATAAGACGCGCTTCGGAACAACGCACCAAGGACCGGCACCGAGCCGATCCAGGGCAATTGCTGGACATCCTGTGCGTTGCGGGTCTGGAGCAAGCCGGCAATTGCAAAGCTCTGACCGTCGCGCAATTCAACCGTGGTCCGAGCGTTGCGGCTGCTTAATGCTGGAATTGTGGTCCCCTGAATTGTCACCGCATTGGTGAAATCGAGCTCGCTGACCGACGGCTCAACCCGAAGGTTGATTACGCCGCGCGAGAGAACGGTGGGGACGAAGCCCAACTCGACGCCGAACTTCTTGAATTCGATGGTGACGGTGGGAAAGCCGTTCGTACTGGTGGAAGCTACCGGCACCGGAAATTCGCCACCCGCCAGGAAGCGCGCCGAATCGCCCGACAACGCCATCAGGTTGGGCTCAGCCAGGCTGCGCACCAACCCTTTTGTCTCCAGCGCCTGCAGCAACAGATCGACCGAAGTGCCACTACTCGTTCTCAACACATTCGTTAAGAGGTTACCGAACGGGACCGCGCCACCGATCAGCCCTGACGCGGTGGATAGAACAGGAACGCCTTGAGGGGTCTGTGAGGCTACCGGTCTGCCAGCGGTGCCCGTATTTCCAACCTGCGTGAGGTTGCTATTGCCGGCATAGAGGTTCATGCCCAGTTCGCGGCCGGCGGACCTCGCGACCTCGAGGAAGCGCACTTCCAGCATGACTTGCTGCGGCGCAGCCACGTTCATGGCGTTGACGACGACGCCGCCCTTCGGGACGGTGCCGGTGGCAATGGCCATGGCTTTCTCGGCGGCGACCGCATCGGCGGCCATTCCGCTCAGCACCACCTGCCCTTCGGAGGCGGACACGCGAATGCCGCGGGTGCCGGTGCTGGACTGGATGCTCTGCTGCAGAGTGCCGATGTCGATCGTGACCTCGACATCGAGGATGCCGATTTGCTTCATCGAGCTGTCGAACAGGATGACGTTGGTGGTGCCGGTCCTCTTGCCTTGGACGTAGATCAGGTGATCGCTCAGCGACTTCACGTCGACGATATCGGGCGAGCCCGCGATGATCGACGAGAACGCGGTATCGACCCTGAAGGTGCGCGACTTGTTGATCGTGACCTTGACGCGCTGGACGTCGCTCATCTCGCTGACGAACACGCCGCTGGACGACGGCGCCCGCCGCTCCGCGGCGGCAGCAGGGTCGGTGAAATGAAACAGGGCTATCGCAGTACCAAACGCCAGCGCGCTCAGGGCGACCAGCCCAAGTCCCGCATCAACCGAAACGCGACTTCCCATCATGCCAATCCCCTTCGCCGCGTCTCCGCGACGATCCCCGTAAATCTACGACCTCGGCGTCCCGATCACTCCCGTTCGTCCACCACGCCGTAGAGCTTACAGTCTGTCCGACTACAAATAGTTACTCGCGAAAATTCCCATTTCCCCGCGCACCGAGTACTCACCCGGGTCGCAAGGCCGCTAATGGCGGCTGGTAGATCATCCCCCGCTACGCGCCTCGATTGCAAGGAGAGAGGTCCGCCCGGCTGCGGCAACGCGGGAGAAAACTCCCCGTTGTTGCCAGCGCGCACCACTTCCATAGCCCGCCCGGGCTATTCCCGGCCGCCCAACGGGCCGAGCCGCTCCGCCGGCCGCCCAAGCCGGCGCCGCCGATCAGCCTCGCCGAATCGGGTTCTGCTCAGAAGGGAATCGTGGTCGACACGCTCGGCGCGTTGAGGGACGTGCCCCAGATCGGCATGATCATGGCAAAGCCCGATAGGGATGCTGTCACCGTCAGCGCCGAGGCGCCTGCCGTCGTGGTCACCGTCGGCGTGAGACTGGCGCCATACAGGAAGGGAGCAACGGCCTGCTTCTGCGCAAGCGTCAGATAGTCACCGGTGCAGGTGGATGGTGAATTGGACGCCAGCACGGCGGGCGAGTAGCAGCTGATCATGTTCGCCCGGGCGCCGGCATCCGCAAGCAGGCGCAGCGACTGCATCGTGATCGCGTAGCGTCCGAAATCAAACACGGCGAAGATCAGGGTGAACAAGGGCACGGCGATGAGGCAGAACTCGAGAGCGGCGACCCCGCGCTGGTCGAGCCTTTTCATCACTGCACCAGGCGCACGGTTTGAACGTTGGGCCTTGCTGCCCCATCCGACGAACACTTACTGTTGTCCAGGCTCGTATTGCCCTGGAAACTCACCGCGTAGGCTATGACCTGATAGCAACCGGTGCCGGGGGCACTCGACGAGCTGTTGCCTCCGTATGTAACTGGTGCATTCGGGATATAGACCGTGCCATTGAAATAGCTGGTCGAAGTGCCACTGATATTGACGCCTTGCTTCGAATAGGCCTCACCGTCGTAGATTAGAAGGTCTGTCATCAGGGCCTTGACCGATGCTGACAATACGGACGGTCCCGTAGGCGCCTTCATTGCCGTGAGCTGGATCGTGGGATTCCCCGTAAATTTGAGCGATGTACCAGCTCCGAAAAATATCAAGGTAGCCGTTCCCGTGATGTTCGGATTGCCGTTGATAGTAATGTTCCCCGAAAAATAGTACGTGCCGTTTAATACAGTGGTGGGGCTGAACGACGGATTGGTATTGTAACAGCTGCATGTCTCATATGGCTGGGGTGCTGCGTTGTTGACGTTGCTCGCGAAATTTGACGTCTTCAACGTGGACAGTGCCGTGTTGACCGCACTTAAGGGATCAGGGATCGGTTGCTGATAGGTTTGCACGCCCGTGCATTGACTTCCGCCCGTCTGGGAGCAGCCGCCGACGGTGTAGCTCGGCGCATTCACCGAGATGCCCGAATTGCCGATGAAGCCGATCGCGTTCGACGCGCTGCTGTCCGACGAGATACCGCAGTTTGCTGACGATACCGTAGCGCTACCCTGGAAAGTAACGGGGTCCTTCAACGCCAACACGCATGGAGGTTTCGCCAAGCTATCGAGCTTGGCGACCGCCGTCGCGGCGATCGTGACCGTCGACAAGCCAAGCACCTGAGCCAAATATCCCGGCTGCTGCTGGCTGATGGTGGCCTGAACGTATGTCCCCGCCACCCCGTTCCACGACGTCAGCGAGGCGACCTGGACGGTCCGCGTGACGCCGCTGGTCGCCACACATCTGGAGCCGGGATAGGCGGTGTCGCCGGAATTGCAGAACGTATTCTGAGCGGCGGCCTGCTTGCCGCGGTAATCGTATGTCTGGGTGTTGTTGCAGGTCGTGCCCGGCTGCGGGGCGCTGTCGCACGCGAGCCGCAAGGCGCCGGCATAGGCAGCCGCATCAGCCGCACCCTGGGCGCGCTGCTGGGTGACGTACCACGACCCGGCTTCACCGCCGAGCGCCATCATCCCGATCAACGGGATCAACGCAATCACCGTTGCGAACGCGGCCGAGCCGCGACGGCAATGAAGCACGTTACGCATGGAACACCTCATTGAAACCGTTCCGAATAGGTCAGCGTGAACGAACAAGGATTGGTATTGGTGCTGGTGCAAATCGCCGACCTCAACACCATTGGCGTCAGCGTGATCGTCGTTGAATACACGTAGTACTTCGGCTGGGACGGATCAGAATTGGTCGAATCGCAGACCGCATTGCTCTCGCCACAGATCAGCTGGATGCTGGGGATCGGATAACGGGAATCGGCCTTAGCGAGCGCGGCCGCCGCCCAACTGGACGCGTTCGTAACGTCGCCCGGCGGGGAATACTGGATGGATTGTCCAAACCCGCGCAGCGCCGCAAGCGCCTGGATATACTGAAAGCCGGCCAGCGCGAGGTCGGCAAGCGGCAGCAAAATAACCAGGAACAGGAAAGCGAAAACGAACAGCATCTCGAACGCGACGGCGCCGCGTCGATCCGCGATCAGGGAACGCTTGCCGCTCACACGGCTCTTCCAGCTTCGCATGGCCGCTCACCAGACATAGGGAATCAATCTCCAGCGCGACGCCTCGTAGCTGGAATATTCAGGAAGCGTGCGCCGAAGCACGTCCTCCTCGTAGTGAATTCGCCAGACCTGGATGCAGATATGCAGAATCAGCAGGCCCACGGTCATCCAGCTCAGATGCTGCAGCACGACACCGAGGAACACGATCTCTTCCGACAGATAGAGCGGATGCTTGATCCACCGGTACGGCCCGGTTTGCACCACCGAACGCGCCTGCGGCACCAGGCTGAACGACCGTCCGAGATGGCGGACGGTCACGAGGATCATGATCATGCCGGTCAGCACGCAAACCGCGGACAACAAATTCAGCAATGCGCCGTCGGTCTTCTCGAAAAACGTGATTGTCCATGGCCAGTAGGTGCCGACGAACGCTGCAATCCTCGGCAGCAGGCCTTCGGCCTGCGCCTTTGCGGGCCCGCGGATCAGGATCAGCAGCGCCAGCATCAGGTAAAACACCGCGACAAGGAAATTCGAGACGAGCGAGGGCCAAGGCTGCCCCGTCTTCGCAAGATTGGTCGTCACGGCAAGTCCCAACAGCAGGAACCATGCGCTGCCCAGGAATCGGGTCGCCCGATCGTAGGCCAGGTTCGTCGAAAGACTCATTGCAGCTGCGCTCATGGCTCAATTACCGAGATTGGAGAATGTACGGATCAAATGAAGGAACGGGCTTCCGCCCAGAATGACGAACATCGCCGGAAGCAGGAACAGCACCATCGGAACGGTCAGCTTGGCGCCCAGTTTGTGCGCCCGCTCCTCGAGCTTGGTGATGCGTTCGCGGCGCAGGTCGACTGCGATGCTGCGCAGCGCCTGACTGAGCGGCGTGCCATATTGCAGGCTCTGGCTGACCATGGTGCCGAAGCGACGGAGGCCCTCCGACGTGGACGCAAGCTTCTCGAACGCGTCGGCACGGTTCGGCAGGATCCGGAGATCATCGAGAAGACCGCGCAGCACGTGGGTGATAGCGGGATTGGTCTCCCGCATCTCCTCCGCCACACGCTCAATCGCGCTCTCCAGGCCCATGCCGGCTTCGCTGCAAACCACAAGAAGATCGATGGTGTCCGGCGTACCGAGCCGGATCGCGGCATCGAAACGTCGCTTCACGACCAGCAAGATCAGGCGCGGAATCATGATTCCAAACGCCAGGCCAAGCAGCGTGAAGATCATCACGTCGCTGAACGGCCGTCCGAGAATCTGCGAAATGGAGAAAGCCGCGATCGGCAACACATATGTGCTGACCGTCTTGAAGCCGATCCAGATCGGCAGGGTTCGATAGTGATTGAACCCTGCCGACTGAAGAACCATCCTCAGCTGGTCGAGATTTTCCTGGGCGTAGTAGCGCCTGTAGCGCATGCCGACCGATGAAAGCCAACCGATCAGATCCTTCGAATTCGATCGATCGGAGATGCCCAGCACGGCATTCGAGACACGCGTGTCCAAGGTGCGCAGATGTATCTCGCGAATGAGCAGCAGGAAGGTCGCGGCCGCGAGCGCGACGGCAAGCGTGGCAAAACCGAGAACAGCCGTCATAGGGTGGTTTCCCTTCTGACCATCCAACGGATCACGAAATGCCCGATCAGGACCGAGCACGCCGCATAAGCGAGCAGCACGTTTCCTTGCGGATCGAACAACAGCAGGTCGACCGACTGCGGATTGATCAGGTAAAGCAGCCCGCCGATAACGACCGGCGCACAGGTGAGCGCACGCGATGAAAAGATGACCTCTCCGGCCAAGGCCTTCGCACGCGCCGCCAGCGCAACCCGCTGACTCACGGTCTCGCCCAACGTCTGCAGCGTTTCCGCCAGGCTGCCGCCGGTCTTCAATTGCACCGCGAGGGTTACCGCAAACATCGCATACTCCGACACCTGCGTTCGCTGATAGATCTCCTCGACGGCCTCCTCGGGCGACCTGCCCAGGTTCAATTCATGACAGACGATGGCAAATTGCCCGGATGTCGGTTGCGGCATCTCGCGGGCGATGGTGCGAAAAGCTTCGTGGACGGGCAATCCGGACCGGACAGTACTCGTCACCAGCTGGACCGCATCGGGAAGCTGCTGGAAGAGCTGGTTTGCAAAGCGATGTTGCTGCCATCCGAACAGACCGCGCACGACCAGGATGGCGACGCCGACAGCCGCAATGGCTCCATAGGAGCCAGGGAACCGCAGGAATCCATTGACGTAGAGAATTCCCGCCGCTGCCATTGCCCCTGCAAGCAGCACATAGACCGGCCGCACGACGTACACCATATCGGGGCGATAGTTGGCGAAGCGCTGGAGCGCGCGCCAACGCGACGTCTTGGCCGCACGACGGATGGAGACCAAGGCTGCGGCTTCAGCCGTCGGCAGCGCGATCTCGAGCTGGCGATCCATTCGTCTCTGTCGTGCGTCGAGCCAGAGGGTGTTTGCCCCGGCACACAACAGAAGCACCAGAACGATGATCAAGGGCGTCGACATCAGATGTGCCTCATCGCTTCTGCCCAGGCCCGATCGAGCCCGTAATAGACGAGGCGGCTCTTGAACTTCGGAACCGCATTGGTGGAGCGGTAGGTGCCGGATATCCGCCCTTGGACATCCTCGTCCTTGTACTCGAACAACGCGATGTCGTTGGTGGTGATCACCTCGCCCTCGAGGCCGATCACCTCGCTGATCTGCACGATGCGGCGCTGGCCATCCCGCATGCGCTCGACCTGCACAATCAGATCCAGGGCGGCGACGATCTGGGAGCGGATTGCGCGCGACGGCAGATTGACCTGCCCCATCTGCACCATGTTCTCCACGCGCGTCAGCGCGTCGCGGGTACTGTTGGCGTGCACCGTGGAGATCGATCCGTCATGGCCGGTGTTCATCGCCTGCAGCATGTCGAACGCCTCGGCGCCGCGCACCTCACCGACGACGATGCGGTCCGGACGCATACGAAGTGCATTCCACAGAAGGTCGCGCTGCGTCACCTGGCCGGTGCCCTCGAGGCTGGCCGGACGGGTCTCCAGGCTGATCACGTGCGGCTGCTGAAGCTGCAGCTCCGCCGCGTCCTCAATCGTGACGATGCGCTCGCTATGGTCGATGAACTGACTCAAGGCGTTCAGCAGCGTCGTCTTGCCGGAACCGGTGCCTCCGGAGACCAGGACGTTGAGCCGGCAGCGGGAGGCGATCTCCAGCAGCTGCCCAAGCGCGGCGGTCATCGAGCCGTTTTCGATCATCCCGGCGATGTTCAGACGCCGGTTCGGAAATTTTCGGATCGAGATGCAGGGGCTATGAATCGCCAGCGGCGGCAGGATGATGTTGACACGGCTGCCGTCCGGCAGACGGCAGTCGACCATCGGGCTGGATTCATCCACCCGCCGGCCGACCTGCGAGGCGATCTTCTGTGCGACCGAGGCGATATGGTCGTTGTCGCGAAAACGGACCGCAACCCGCTCCAGCTTGCCGGCCCGCTCGACATAGACGTTGCTCGGCCCGTTGATCATGATGTCGTTGATCGTCTCGTCGAGCAGAAGCGGACGCAGCGGCCCGTAGCCGGTCATGTCGTCGGCGATCTCCTCCGCCAGGAAGAGCTGCTCGCGGCCCGACAGCTCCAGCCGCTCCTGGTTGGCGATGCCGTGGATGATTTCCTCGATCTGCCGCCGCAGGACGTCGCGGGGAACGGTCGCGGCCACCGACGGCTCGATCTGCTCGATGACGCGTTCGCGCAGGGATGCCGACATCACCGGATGGTGCGTCGCAGGTTCTTCATGCTTCGGCGCCGATGCAAACAGGCTGGACGCCGGTGACGCCACGCTCGGTTCCGCCGACGGCAAGGGTGGCGGCGCCGGCCGCGCGCTTGGTGTCGCTGCCGGGGCGTCCGGCACCGCTGCGGGCATCCGCACTGGCATTTCGTCTGCGCGCCTGCCGAACTTTTTCATAGCCCGAGCCACCTCTTCCACCCGGCGCTTTTCTTGGCACCGACGCCGGTGATTTCCCGTACGATCGGGGCAAGGTGGCGCCGCAGACCGGATACGTGCTTCAGAGCCGGAACGCCGAGGTTGACCGCCTGGGTCATGCCTTTGCCGAGATCCGGGATCACCATGTCCGGCTCGGCGCCCAGCGCCTTGACGATCGTTGCTCTCGGCAGACCGCCGGCGCGGTCGGCACGATTGAGCAGGGTAAACACGCGATCCTTGCCCGCGATGTTGGTGACGGCGTTGCGCAGCGCGTGGGCATTGCGCAGGCCGGTGACTTCGGCCTCCAACAGCACCAGCACATGACGGGACATCTGAATGACCGGATAGATCGATGCCGGGAACGGCACCGGCACATCGACAACGACGTAGTTGAACCGCTGACGGAGCAGGCCCAGCACGTGCCGCACGCCGGCTTCGGTGATGTCGAGCTTCGCATCGAGCTCCTCGTCGCCGGAAATCAGGCAGACCCGATCGTTCACCTCGATCGCCGCACGCTCGAGAAACAGCGTGTCGGCCCGCATCGGGTTTTCAAGGGCGATGCGGAGGCCGGGTCCAGGACGAACACCAAGCATCACCGCGGTCTCGCCGCCCTGCAGATGCAGGTCGAGCAACGCCACCTTGGCCTTGGTGGTTTCGGCCAGTTGCAGCGCGAGGTTGATCGCGACGCTGGTCGCTCCGGCGCCGCCCTGCGCGCCACAGATCGACACCACGTGCCCGCCGCGGTCATTCTGGGCCGGCGCGGCGTCGCCGATCAGCTTGGGACGCAGCTGGTCGAGCACCATATCCCTGGTGATCGGCGTCGGCAGGTATTCAGCAAGGCCGATCTCCATCAGCTCGCGGTAGAAGACGATCTCCCTGTTGTCTCCAATCAGGGCCACCTTCACATCGGGCGGACAGACACTGGCGAGGCGTTCCAGTTCAGTGAAAGGATCATCGATCCCGCTGATGTCGGTCACCAGCGCGTACAGATCGGTGTCGGTCTCGAGCATGCGTGTCGCATGACGGATCGTGCCGCGCCGGATCACCAGATTGCTGCCGTCGAGACCCTTGCGGAGGGCTGCCGCGCTCAGTTCGTCATTGACGAAGCAGACGATGCGGTTGCGCGCGACAAGAGACGTCGTCTCTTCGGGTTGTTCCACCACTGCCATGTTCGCACTCATCAACGTTTCTCCGATCCCTTGCCGACGTCACTCGCTGCCGCTGTGGTCTGACGATCGAGTTCGGACGGCACGTCGCAGCCCGCGCGGGCGTCGTCGTCAAGATCCTGTCTCCTGACCGAGTATTGCTTGACCTCGCTGCCGGTATAGATCGCGACCGTCGTGCTCTGGCCGGCAATCGCACTCTGGCGCGCCAGCTCCGGCGATACGTCGCAGCTGGACGTTACGCTTGTGTCGGCCTTGCCCCACTGCTCGGCCGCAGCGCGGATGACGAGCGACAGCGTTCCGAGCTGCTTTGCGACGGCCACCTTCTTGACCTGATCCGGCTTGAGCTCCAGTGACACGGTCTGCGCCGTCTTGCCCGGGACGGCATTGGTGATCGGACGGCCGCCTTGCGCAATTTCCTGGTCGATCGCGATCACGCGCACATTGGACAGAACGGTTTCGCTGACGGCTCGCTTCACCGGCGCGGCCTTCTCGAACACCTGGGTCAGCACCACGTCGACATTGTCGCCCGGCCTGATCAGACCGGACACACCGGTCTCCTCGTCGACCTTGATGCTGATGGCGCGGCTGTCCGGCGCCAGGACGCTGGCAAGGAAGCCGCGATCCTTCGGACGCAGGATGTCGTCCAGTGTAATCGCGCTGCCGGCTTCGACGAACTTGCGAACCAGCGAACCGGGCAACCCGGCCTTGGAGTCAGGCGTTTCAAGGATCGCCCCCGCAGGGACACGGTTCGGTGCTGTCTGGCGCACCGCGAAATCTTCGTCTCGCGCGAGCGTTCCCTTCGAGAGCGGGCGTGTCGCGACAAAGTAGCCGACCGTCGCGGCCGCAGGCACAGGCGCAGGCTTCTCTTCGACTGCCTGCGCAACGACCGGATCTGCGGGTCGGTTCATGCTGTAGGCGATCATTCCAAGCGCCGTAGCCGCAAGCAGCAGCACCATGATGATCGAGACACGGAGAGCGGACGACATGTCAAATTCCTTTGCTCAAAATGGCCCAGATACCGCCGCATGCGATGGCGACCCCGTAGGGAAGCGGTGCATGTCGCAAATGACGCCAGCGCTCGACCGCGTAGACCCGGCGCATCAGCGATGATCCGGCGGGCGCCAGTCTCGGTTGGGGCAGACGGCGCATCATCAGATGCACCGCGGCCAGAATGCCGCCGGCCAGCGCAGTTGCCGTCAACAGTTGAATCACGCCGGTCAGCGGCAGACCGATCGCCAGGGCAACCAGCAACTTGACGTCGCCACCGCCGATCGCTCCCCGCAGGTAAATCACGAAGAGCGCCAGGAACAGGATTGCGGCAACGATCAGCGACTGGCCGATCTGCATCGGACTGGCCAATTGGCCGACGATCCCAAGGAACGCCAGCGCCAGACAAATTTCGTTTCGGATCAACCGTGTCGCGATATCGATCGTTGCGACATACAACAACAATGCGATTTCCAGACACAAGGTCGTGGACGCAATCCAATTCATGAAATAATCGCCTTAGAAAAATGGCGGGGGGCAAAAAATAATGCCCCCCTCCGGAGCGCCGTCCCTCTGGACTTAGGCGCTAACCGCGTTGGCAACCGCGGTGCCGATCGAAGTGAGCGAGGTGGTCAGAACACTGCCAATGCCACTCGCGGTACCCGTACCGAACGCTGCGGAAACGGCGGCGACGATACAGGCGGCGACGATCACGTACTCGAACGACACAACGCCGTCCTTGTCCGTGCGCAAACGCCTCAATATTTCTGTGACCTTGATATATGACTGCAACATAGGAGAAAGCCTCCTTAAGGCTCGCGCACATCGCAATCCGGTTGACCGCTGTTGACAGAAAGAATCTGCCAACAGCATTCAACATCCGGAGTTAAGCGGAGACTGCGGTGGCGACCTTGCTGGCGATCGTGGTGATGGAGGCGTTCAGAACCGAGCCGATGCCGCTGGCGGTACCCGTACCGAACGCAGCAGAGACGGCGGCCACGATGCAAGCGGCGACGATCACGTACTCGAACGACACAACGCCGTCCTTGTCCGAGCGCAGACGCTTGAAGGCTTCGGTGGTCTGGATGTACAGCTTCAACATAGGAAAATATCCCTTTTACGATGAAATTTACGCAATACGTTGGCGGGGGGCAAAATCCGGGTGCCAACTAGCATTTTCTTATAATGCGTCGCGAGAAAACTGTCGATTGGTAATCGTTTATTAACCCTACCGGCGTAGCGGCGCGCACCTACTCCTCGGCGAGGCGCTCCGACAACGATGCGCGAAACCCCTTAAATTGTAGGACTTTCGACATTTCACGACATTTCAGTTCGGCTGCTCCGTGCGAATACGGTGCCGGCGCTGCCCAGATCGGCGCGGGCGCTTGCCCAGCTCTCCGGGCCGGCTCGGCACGGCATTTTGCAGTTGCCGCCGCTGGGTGACCGCCAGCGGCGACTAGCCCGCGTCGGCTGGCGCGGCCGATGCCTGCTGCGCCCTTCATCGAGGAGCTGCGAATGAAGCTGCTGGATCTGCATGTTTCGCTCGAGTAGGGACATTGTCCTTGCCCGGACTTGCCCTGCCAACGCCTTTCGCTGGGCGTTCTCCCGGTCGAGCAATTCGGGAAACGGCAGCAGCGGCCGCGCGGGCTCCGTTCGCCTTGATCTCGCCGGACGCCCTCGCTCGGCCGGCGCGATCTGATCCGGGACCGCGCCGCGGCATTCCGCGCGCGCCGTTCAGGCTGACCGCTGCCGGACTCGCGGTCCGGCTCCGCCTTCTCCTCAGCGGCCTGATGCGCGGGCAGGTCACGCAAGATAGAGGTCAAATAACCAGCGCACAGCGGATGTTCTCCCCCCAGATCACGCTGCCCGTTTTGGCAATCACCGAACGTGTCATGAGTTGCAGGGTGACGCAGAGTGCAATCGTTGATCAGCTCAGGGGCCATGGTTGCCCAGCCCCGCTGCTACACCGACCGGGAGCATTGAGAGGTCGTTCGTTGCGGTCACTTCTGCCGGAACGCGTGATTGAGCGACATCACGAGCGGCCCCACGATGTAGTCAAATGCGGTTCGTTGAATCGTCTGGATCATCACCGTTGCCGGCATTCCCGGATCAAGACGAATGTTGGGCATGGTCGCCAGTTCGTCCTGGTCGATCCGAACGCAGGCTGTGTAATAGGGATTGTTGGTCTTGGGATCCGTCAAGCGGTCCGCCGAGACCTGAATGACGTCGCCATGAATGATCGGGACGATCCGCTGCTTGGAGGCGGTTAGGTGAACTTCCGCGCGCGTGTTCGGATGCACGTCGCTGATATCCTCGATCACCACCTGCGCTTCGATCGTCAACGAATCCTCGTCGGGCACGATGTCGAGGATTTTGTCACTGCGCTGGATCACGCCTCCCACCGAAAACACGCTGAGGCCAACCACGCGCCCTCGGCAACGATTGGGCTTCGTACCAGCGAGGGTGGTCCCGGACTGCGGCGTAACGCCTGGTCCCGTCGCGCCGGTCCACCGCGACGGGTCGATCGAGATCGAGTTTGCTGCCGGGGTTCGCGGGCTGTAGCGTGGTCGGCGCTTCGCGCAGACATCATCGGCCTTACATGTCCGTGGGGCCCGTTGCATGGACATTGGGAGATTTTAGCAAACAAACTTGAATTCACTCCAGTTTCTGAGTGCAACTGAAGATTCGTTGCATCCTTATTCCGGGAAAAATACGCATTCCCTTAATGGTTTTGTATAACAGGTGAAGCATTGATTTGTGCTTTCCGGTCCTCGTGAATGATCAATGTGGATTGTCGTGGCCGTTTCTTCGATGTTTTTTTATATCCGCAGCCTGCGCTCGGATGATTGCGGCGCCGTCAATGTGATCATGGGTGTCCTGCTCGTTCCTCTGATCGGAGCCCTGGGTATCGGCTTTGAGGTTTCGAACTGGTCCATGAGGACGCGCGGCATGCAAAACGCGGCCGATGCGGCCGCGCTCGCGGCTGCGACCAACAACAGCTCAAACTACGATGTCGAAGCCAAGGCGGTTGCGGCGCGATACGGTAACCAGAGCCTTAAGCAAGCGCGGGGTGGGTCTAAGTTCCAGGAAAAAGCGCGACGGGCACGACCTGTATGCCAGCTAGCTAAGAGCGAGCTCGCCGGACATTGCTCTCCCGCTTTTTGGTTGCGTGGCGAAACGGACCGAGCGCTCTCCGCCGCGTTCGGCCGTTATGGCAATCGATGGTTCGCGTTCCGAGGTAGAGCAGCATTAACCAGGGATTGGCCGAAGGCGTAAGCAGAACCCGCGCTTCAGTTAGCTGTCTCACCGAATCTGGCTGGCCAGCTTGCGCCAGTGATAGCCACGTTTTTCGACGTCCTCGCGGATTTTTCGCTCACCGATCGCACGGTGCGCTTCCTTTTGCGCCAAATTCCGCCCAAGTTCGATGGGAAGTCCGCGTCGGATAACCAGCAGATCGTTCTTCCCACTCAAGTATACATCATACATGAGAGCGCCCTGTTGCGGGGAGCAACATAGACCTATGCAGGGCATCGTTGGTGGCACGGGTGCCACAGCAATTTCAAAACTATTATGTCGGCGCCAGTTAGCTTCGAGGGATGCGTCCAAGGCTCACTTCTGCCGGAACGCGTGATTGAATGACATCACCAGCGGCCCGACGATGTAGTCAAAAGCGGTTCGCTGAATCGTCGGGATCATCACCGTTGCCGGCATTCCCGGATAAAGGCGAATGTTGGGCATGGTCGCCAGCTCGTCCTGATCGATCCGAACGAAGGCCGTGTAATAGGGATTGTTGGTCTTCGGATCAGTCAAGCGGTCCGCCGAGACCTGAATGACGTCGCCATGGATGATCGGAACGATGCGCTGTTTGTAAGCGGTTAGGTGAACTTCCGCGCGCGTGTTCGGATGCACGTCGCTGATATCCTCGACCGCCACCTGCGCTTCGATTGTGAGCGAATCCTCGTCGGGCACGATGTCCAGGATCTTGTCGCCGCGCTGAATCACACCGCCCACCGAAAACACGCTGAGGCCAACCACGCGTCCGGTATAGGGCGCACGAATTTCCATCCGGCCGAGCACGGCTTTGGCGTTCGTCGCCTTCGGGATAACCTCCAGGAGCTTGGCTTGCGTATCGCGCAAATCCTTCGTGACGTCTGTCATCCGATCGTTGTCGAACTGGGCGATCTGCTGCTCCTGCTCGGCGATCGCCTGGCGAGCCTTGGCGATGTTGGCGTTCGCATCGGCGATCTGGCCTTCGAGGCCGTACGCGGTCCGCTCCAGCTGCAGGATGCGGGGACGGGCGATCAACCCGCGTTCGACGAGCGGTGCGATGTCTTTGGCCTCCTTGCGCACCGAGTCGATCTGGTTGGTGAACGATTTCACCTGCGCTTCCGAGCCAACGATCTGGGACCCCAGCTGGTTGATCTTCTCGCGGACCACGCTTCTTTGTCCTTTGAGCGACGCCCTGCGGCTGTCAAACTGACTGACCTGCCCGTTCCAGACGCTTTTGAAATAGGGATCGTCAGAGCGCGCCTTCAGATCCGGCGGCATGACAAGCTGGGAGCCATGGTCAAGCTCGGTCAGCAGCCGGACCTCCGTTGCGCGCAGCACGGCATATTGCTGCGTCAGCACCTCATGTTCGGCGCGAGCTTGGGTCTCGTCCAGGACGATCAGCAGGTCGCCTGCGAGCACCCTGTCGCCTTCCCTGACGTGCAATTCCTTGACGATGCCGCCATCGAGGTGCTGAAGGCTCTTGCGGTTGCCATCGACCTTCACGACGGCATTGGCAACTACCGCACCGTTGAGCGGCGCACTCACGGCCCAAGTACCGATCCCGCCGAAAAAGACCGCGATGATCAGCCACCCCGCTATTGCAACCTTGCGAATGGAGTCGTTTGGCGATCCATCCTTGTTGGCGCGTTTTGTTCCGCGTGGGGCAGCAGCGGGACGCATCGACAGGTCTGTGACATCAAGCAATGTCATGATTTCTCCTAACCGGTCGCTCCCCGAACTGCAGGAACCGGCACAGGTCGCGTGAGGCGCGCCAAGATTTCGCTCCGCGGTCCGAACATCTCAGCCACGCCTTCGCGCAACACCAATATCTTGTCGACCACGCCGATTGTGGCCGGCCGATGCGAAATGATCACCACCGTGGTTCCGCGCTTCTTCAGCTGCGTGATGCAGTCGGCGAGCGCCGCATCGCCCTCGGCATCAAGGTTCGAGCTGGGCTCATCGAGCACGACCAGGCTTGGATTGCCGTAAACCGCGCGTGCGAGGCCGATGCGCTGGCGGTAGCCTCCGGACAGGATCGCGCCGCCCTCCCCGACCTGGGTATCGTAGCCATCGACGAGCCGCAGGATCATCTCGTGCACGTCGGCCATTCGCGCCGCCAGAATGATGTCCTTGTCGTCTCCGTCCTTGAACCGACAAATATTGGCTGCCACCGTATCGGCAAACAGCTCGATATCCTGGGGCAGATAACCAAGATGCTCGCCGAGCGACGACCTGATCCAGCTCGAAACGTCGGACCCGTCGAGGCGGACGGCCCCTGCGGATGGCGCCTGAACGCCGACAATATGACGCGCGAGCGTGGATTTGCCGGCGCCCGAAGGACCGATTATCCCCAGGACTTCACCCGGCTCGATCTGGAAGGTGACCCCGCGCAGAATAGGCTTCGATGTTCCAGGCGCAGCAAAAGACAGCGCTTCGACGGAAAGATGGCCCTCCGGCCGCGGCAACGTCAGTCCTGTTTCGCGCGGCGGGTTGGCCGCCAACAGCTCCCGCACCCGCAGGAATGCGCCGCGGGCCGAGACGAGACTACGCCAGGATCCAACGATTTGTTCGATCGGCTGCAACGCGCGGCCAAGCAGGATGCTGGCGGCAAACATGGCACCGGCGGTGGTCATGCGCTCGATCACCAGATAGGCACCAAGACCGAGGATCAGGGATTGCATCGAAAGCCGCAGGAAACGAATCATACTCTGCATGGTCGCCGCGCGATCGCTGGCGGCAACTTGGCGCTCGAGCATGCGGTCGCGGTCCCGGCTCCAGCGCTTCAGGAGGCCACCGGTCATCCCCATGGCGCGCACCACTTCGGTGTTGCGCAGGCTCATCTCGGTGAAGCCGTAATTTCGGTTCGCCGCCTCGCCGGATTCGGCGAGCGGAGGCTTGACGATCCATTCATTGAGAAATGCCATCAGCACCAGAATGACCGAAGATCCCAGTGCAAAGGCACCCAGGAACGGGTGCAGGCAAAAGATGACCGCGATGTAGATCGGCGACCACGGCAGATCGAAGATAGCGTGAATTCCGGACCCGGTGATGAACTGGCGGAACGTATCAAAATCGCGTAGCAGCTGGCTGCGCGCACCGCCGATCCTGGTCGAATGGTCAATGATGGCAGGCATCACGCGCGGCGCGATCTTCCGATCGAGGCGAATGCTGGTGCGGGTCAGAACACGAGCGCGCACGGCGTCGAGACCTGCGAGCGCCATGAACGCTAGTAATAGCGCAAGCGTCAGCATCAGCAGCGTGATCTCGCTCCCGCTCGAGATCACGCGGTCATAGACCTGCAGCATGTAGAGCGGGCCGGCCAAGTACAGCAGGTTAATGGCAAGGCTGAATATAGCCGCAGTTACAAAATAGCCTTGGCAGGCTTGCAGCGCCTCCCGGATTTCGTCCGGCCTTTTGCGAAGGGTACTCACTCGGAATCTGGCTGAAGCCATCCCTAAGAATGATGACTGACAGCCAATAGGCGACAGTCAAAAGGATCAAGTAAATCAATCATTCAATCTGTCCCACTTAGCATAGGCGGCAGCTGTACCAAAGCCGCTGCCGGCGCAAAAACGGCAGGAAGGTAAATCTACGGGGTTCAGCTCCTCTCGCGGTCCATTCCTTCCCTGGAGTTCACGCGCCTCAGGCTACGTGGTGCGGATCGTAAGTAATCATCGTGCCGTTCGTTGCGTCGGCCTTCTCGGCAAAGCCATTCGGATCGTATTGGCCGAGCAGGACGATATTGGCCGTATGCGCGCCGTCCGACACCGTCAGAGTGCCACCAGTTCCCGCCTGGTTCTCCGTGAAGCTCAACGTGGTGCCTGCGCCGAAACTGATGCCCTTGATGTCGATGTCGTCATTGCCATCGAGGCCGGTCACCATGCCGGAGAAGTGGAACGCATCATCCAGAATCAGGTGGCCAGCGGCGGTCGCGTCGAAGGTGACGCCTGCTGCCGAAGCTGCCCCGAACTCGATGGTGCCAGCCCCGCTGATCAAGGCGTTGCCGTTGCCGGTAACGTCGCCTTCTGCTGTGACCGTGCCGCCGTTGGCCCAGATCAGACCGCTGTTGGCCACCGCACTGGCGAGCACCAGCCCACCCGTGCCGGTTGCCTCCAGCGTGCCAGCGTTGGCGATCACGTTGGCTCCGGTGTCGATCACAAGGGCATGGGTGCCGGTGGCATCGATAGTGCCCTCGTTGCTCAGCGTCAGGCTGCCCTGCCCGATCTGGCCGGCACCCGAGATGACGTTGTCAACGTTGTCGAGTGTGACGTTCGAGGCCGTACCGGCGATGATGTTGTGATCGTCGTCGGACAGGAGCACGTGACCGCCGCCGTTGAGCGTAATGCCAGTCTGGATGATCTGGAGAAGCGTGTCGTCGCCGGAGGCCTGCAGGTCGATCTCGCCGGTGTTGTGGATGACGCCCGACAGCGGCAGCATCGCGCCGTCGCCGATTGTCATCTGGCCGGGATTTTCGACCGTCGGCGTCACGTCGAATTCGAAGTTCGCGGCGGTGAGATCCGATGCATGAACGCCATCGAGCGTGATCGTTTGGCCATCAGCCAACGTGATCACAGCATTGCCATGCGCGTCGTCCGCGGTGTGGGCTTGAACGTCCGCGAAACTTTGCCAGCCATAGCTGATCAGGTCGATGACGTCGGAGGACACCTCGAAACTGTGCACGACGTCGTTGCCAATCGGCTGCGAAAACACAAAGGTATCGTGGCCGCTTGAACCGGTCAGATGGTCATCGCCCGACCAGGCGAAAATTGGAGATCCCGGGGCGTACGCTTCGACATTGTCGCGAACCAGAATTGTGTCAAAGCTACCATCGGGATTGGCCCAGGTGGCGGAAATGGTGATAACCGCGGCTCCGACAAATTCAAGGGGCGTCGTAACGGTGAGCGCGCCTAAGTCGACGCCCGTTACGGCAAATGAACCGTCGCTAAGCTTGGTGCCGTTTGGTACGGTCCACCCCGTTGGCAGGCTTGTGATCGTCACTGAGACAGCGGCGTCGTTTGCTTCGGGTTGTTCCAGACCGAGATTAATCGGCTGCCCCGAAATACCCGCAGGAGCTTTTTTCGAGATAGTCAAAGATCCGCCACCTGTCCCGGGATTTCCCGAAAGGTCGGTCCAATACGGATCCGTGGCAGCCGTAGTGCCACTGTTGAAAACGCTGATTGTTGTACTATTGGAACTGCCCTTGGTGAACGTCGCTGTCCAAGTGAGCCCGCCATCCGTGGACTGAAGGTTGCTCAAACTGGTGCCGTTTGAGCTATCGGCTAGCGATATATCTCCAAGCGTAAGATTAGTCACTTTTTCGCTGAATGTAAACGTGATCGTTTCGCTGTTGCCCGCAGGCAACGAGGTGCCACCCGTAATCGATATCACCGTCGGCGGAGTTGTGTCGGTCGCATTGATAGTGATGTTCGCAGTATCAATGGCTGTCGAAAATGCCGTCGTACCGCCATTGGATGACGTGTCCACCTTAACTCCGTTCGAGCCGCTGGTCTGATCCCAAGCACGGAAGGTGATGGCATTCGTATCTGTTCCGGCAAAGCCCGCGCTTGGCTGGAAGTAGAGCCGCGTGTTGGCGTCCGCCGAGAGGAGTAGGGCCGTGGTGTTCGACACTGCTCCTACAGCCGTCCATGTTGCGCCGTTATTTGTGGAAAAGAACCAGGTGCCGTGGCTCGTATCGGTACCCGTCAGTGCGATTCCGGTCACGGCCCCTGAATCGACGTCAGTAACATTGTCCAAGCCACCACTGGGTGGATTAAGATCCACCAAGCTAGAGACCAACGTACCGACAGCTCCTGCCGGCGCACCGCTGCCTTGGTTCTCGGCCGTGAGCACTGGCGTTTTGGACGGATCGAGAACTGGGGCGTCATTGGTGCCGGTCACCGTGATCTTCAGCGTCGTGCTGTTGGACACTAGCCCGCCCGGGTCCTTGGCCGTGTAGGTGAAGGTGTCCACCGCCGTGACACCCGTGGCGAGACTGTTAGCGGTGTCGGCCACATAGCTGTACGAGCCGTTCGCATTCAGCGTCAGATGACCGTAGGTGCCCGCGATCGAGGTCGCCACCCCAACACCCTGCGTCACCGACCCCGTTCCGGCAACCACGCCTGAGACCACCAGCGTGCTGGTTGCATTGTCGACGTCGGTATCAGCCACCGATCCGCCCGTGGTGCCCTGAATCACGCCATTCGCGGCAGGCATGGTGAGGGTCGCGTCCTCATTGACTGTCCCAGTGTCGGCGTTGGCAACCGGCGCGTCGTTGGTGCCGGTGATCGTGATCGTCTCGGTCTGCGCCACCGTCGCACCCTGCGCGTCCTTCACATTG
>NZ_JAUMTJ010000019.1:21265-40417 GCF_032654765.1 Bradyrhizobium sp. 33ap4
GCAGCACCTTCCGCCGCCGTCGAGGTCAGCGCCGCCGCAACCACCGGCGCGTCGTTGGTGCCGGTGATCGTGATCGTGATGGGTTTGGTCGAGCTTGCGCCGTGGTTGTCCGTGACCGTCAGATTGTAGGTGACCGTCAGGGTCTCGCCCTGAGCCAGGAAATCGAAGGTCTGGTCGATTGCGCTGTAGCTGAAGCTGACCGAACCCGCGCCCGATCCCGTGCTGTCGGTCTCAGTCACTGTCAGCGAACTTGCCGTGGTTAACGCCGATACCTGAGCCGCGGTGAGCGGGCCGCCTGACCACGCAAAGTTGGGATCACTTTTGCTCACCACGTGCGTGTCGCTAAGATCAGCGTCGGTGAACGCTAGCGTCCCTGTCGTCGTGTCGTGATCGATCGTATCGCCGGTGTGGCCGGCGAGCTCGGTGATATTGTGCGGCCCGGAGGCGTCGGCGGAGAGCACCGGACCGTCGTTCACCCCCGTAAATGTCAACGTAGTCGTCGCCCAGCTCAGCGTTCCATTGCCCAGCCGAATGGCGTAGGTGAACTTGTCAACAAGAGTCTCGCCTGCCGCTTTCGCCTGAAGTTGCGCTGAGATGCTCGATGCGTCGTATCCAATTGTCCCGTCCGAATTGATCCAGATTTTAGCACCGAGCAGGCTCGTATCGGAGGTCCCTGCGTCGCCCGCAAGAGTGGTTGAATAGACTGTGTCTTTCGTCAGGAGATCGGCTGGAGCGTATTTACCGTTCGACGATGTAACGCTGACGCTAAGATCGTTGTCGACGGACCACAGCGACTTGGCGGCGCCACCAAGATCGTTGGCCATCACATTCAAGATGAGTATTCCCGACACGCTCGCTGAATAATTGTAACTATCGTCAACCGCCTGGGGCGTATTGCTGAACGACGTTGTCGTACCGCCTGAGGTGTTCTGAGTGGTGGCCATAGCTGCAATGCCTTTATGCGTTCAATATTCTGTTCGTACAATTCGCGTGTAAGTAATGGTTCAGCGATTCAATGAGAGCGATGAACGGCCTCGAATTTAGTGATGGGATTGATAGGTGACAGCGAAATAGCGCCTCGGCGACAAGGAGCGCATGTCGGACGGATCGTGTTCGGCTTCCATCGGCGCACCAGTTGCTACCGACGGGCTCGAAGCCAGCGGATCATTGGCCGGGGTGAGCGAGGTCTCGATCGAAAAATCGGCTGACCATGAAGGAGATGTAGACGCAGAATTTAAAGTTCCTTGGGAACGCGATTCGACTTCGCACCAGTTGATCATTGGTCGGACCTTCGGGATGAAACAATGCGACTCAATACACACTCCTTGAACTCTGCCGACGCAGAGCAGGCGTGATCGCACCCGAAAATCAATTCACAACAACACGCACACGATGCCCATCAGCAATATTCGTGGGGCGCGCCGCCAAAAGGCCGCCCTTGTGCCATTAGACGCCTACCGTGAAAAGACTCCGACCGCCATTACCCTGCCCGTTTCGCGTGCGGCCCTGCACTCCGCATGCTCGCAATTTTTCTTGTCTTTCAATATTCAGCTTCGAGAGGCTTCGGCGCCTGGTCCGCAAGACTGCGGGCGGCCAAACCTCTAAACCTAATTGAATGCAATTTGCCGCAAATTTGCGCAGCCGTCTAGAGCCGTGCGATTTGCTCTACTTTAACGATTAACGCCGTGCCGCCATGTGGTTCCCTCCTATCGTCAACAATGCCCCGTTGATTTACGGGGTCGCCTCAAACGTCGTATCCACGCGTAGCGCCGGTTTGGGCGCCGCGGGCTCCGACGCCATCCCGACCATGCCTTGTTTCGTCACTGAACAGTCCGCGCGCCGGCGCGGCCGATAGCCTGCTGCGCTCCTCTTCGAGCAGCTGCGAATGAAGCTTCTGGATCTGGATGTTGCGCTCGAGCAGGGAAATGGCTCGTGCTTGCACCTGCTCTGCCAACGCTTTGCGCGTTGTACTCTCGGAAACGCCAGCGACCGAACGGGTTCGGCCGCCTTGATTACGCAGGACGCGCGCTGCACCGCCTGTGCGATCTGGTCGGGGAAGGCGCTGCGGCATTCCGTGAGCGCGCCTTCAGGTTGACCGCTGGCGGCTCAGGCTCGGCCGCCTGCTCGATGGCATGGCGAGCGACCCCGCAACAGGCCAGCACGATACAGAGCGAAACGACGCGCGCGCCGGACATTGTCCCTCAGATCCTGCTGCGCGATTGACCGGGTCACCGGGCGTCTCATGAGTACGGCTGACGGCAATGCCGGTATCCCGTGGGCAAGCAGAGGATCCCGAACGAGAATACTCTCGTCCGAGCCCCTCCTCTGTCGTGCGGTCAGACGAAGCCTAAGTTGTTGTAGTGATCTAGATCGGTGTGGAGATGGCTTGCCGAGAGATCGATGGCTTGGCCGAGCAGCGGCACATTTACCACCGGGCCGCTCCATATCGCAGATGACGTCTTGACGGCCGAGCTCGACGTAAGGTCGTCCGCCACCGACAAGGTATGGAAATCCGCACTGTTTTCGATGGCACCCGGTTTGGCTTGCGTGTATTCGAGCCACTTGATTGCATCATCAATGTCGTGCCTTGCAGTGCCGGCCGAACCATTTCCGATTGCATTACCTTCAAGATAATTGAGCCAAGTGGCTACGACGTCCCTGCCCAACATATAGCGGCCATCCTGGACCTGCTTGTCGGACGCATTCAGCAGCGTAAGTGCATCGGCCGTCGAGATGAACAGCACGTTTTCGCCGATGTCCTGGACTCCGTTGAGATTGTAATCACCGATCAAGAGACCCGCTTTGTCAGCAGAGGTAACATGTGTGTCGTGATTTGAATCTACGGCATAGGTGATTTCGCCGCTCGCAAAGCCATCTGTTCCGGCCTGCTTAGGTTGATTATTTGCGTTACCGTCCCAGAATGTTTGCCAGGTCTTTTGTGCCCAGAAGCCGGGCGTCCGCACGCCCGGTCCCAGTAGGACGTGAGCCGTGTCGTAGTCCGTTACGTTTTGATTGTCAGTGACCGTGGCGGTATTATCGAATACGCCATCGCCACCATTGAGCCAGTTGTTGTCCAAGTCCGCTTGGGTCAATGTGTGGGTCGTTGTGTAGGTCCAGGTTTCACCCACATCGAGGACGTGGTTTCCGTTGTCTCCGGTCACGGTCGAATTGTCCAACGTGGCAAGGGAATAGCCTTCTAGCGCATCCGTTACTTTGACCCCGGTTAGCGTCACGTCGCCGGTGTTCTCCACGGTGATCTGATAGGTGATGACATCGCCAACATGATCAGCATGCCCTCCCGTGACGGAAAGGACCGTCTTGGTCAGATCGACCGACGGCTTGTAGTCGATCGGTTGATCCACCGAGTCGCTGACCGGGGTGGTCTGGTCGCTATCCGCGGTCGCCGTATTGGTGATCTTGTCGTCCTGGGTAAGATCAACCAGGTTCGAGCCGTGATTGTCGACGTCAGACTGCGTCAGCGTGTAGGTCGCCGCCAGATCCTCGCTGCTCCCAACCGCCAGGGTCGATAGGCCACCCGTCGGATCGCCCGTCAGCGGGTCGGTCACCGTCACGCCGGTCAACGTCACGTCACCCGTGTTCGCGACATGGATATTGTAGTGAATGATGTCGCCCGCGTCGGTCAGCCCGTCACCATTGACGTCATCTACCGACACCACTGTCTTCACGATCGACATCGACGGCTTGTAGTCGATCGGCTGATCAACCGAGTCGCTGACCGGGGAGGTCTGGTCGCTGTCCGCGGTCGCCGTATTGGTGATCTTGTCGTCCTGGATGAGATCAACCAGATTGGAGCCGTGGTTATCGATGTCGGCCTGCGTCAGCGTGTAGGTCGCCACCAGATCCTCGCTGCTACCGACGTTAAGCGTCGACAAACCGCCCGCCGGATCGCCCGTCAGCGGGTCAGTCACCGTCACGCCCGTCAGCGTCACATTACCCGTGTTCGCGACATGGATGTTGTAGTGAATGACGTCGCCCGCGTCGATCAGCCCGTCGCCGTTGACGTCGTCGACCGATACCACCGTCTTATCGACCGACATCGACGGCTTGTAGTCGATTGCGACAGACGCTGTATCTGTAGCATCGGGAACGCCCGTTGCTGATGCTGTAGCCAGATTGTCGATGAAGCCATCACCTGGCGCGCCACCTGCGCCGGTGCCGTAGCCATCATGGTCTATATCAGCCTGCTGAACGGTGTACGTCGCTGTGTACTGCCAGTGTTCGCCGGGATCGAGCAGGTTATTATGGTTCGTATCACCCAGATTGTACGTCGCATTATTGAAAGTCGTTGTCACGGCAACAGCAGCCGTGGCGCCTAAGCTTTCGATTTGGTCGGTAACTGACGTCAGGGTAAGCACGCCCGTTCCGGTATTCCCAACCTCAATGCTGTAATCAATCTGCTGGCCGGCATGGTCGACCACCAAATTTTGAGTATTGCCATCGATATCGTGAACCTGTTTGACGACGCTCAGCGCGCCGAGCCCGCTCCCTCCACTTCCGATGACACCCCATTCTTCAAAACCGCTATTTGCAGCATAGTCACCGCCAACAGCGCCAAACTGCGAATAGAGATAAACGTAAGGGTCGGCTCCGGACGTATCGAAATTGGAAAGTGGGACAAGGATCACATAATCACCCTTGCCGCTGCCCGCATCCCACTGCGCGTTAAGCAAAACCGTATTGTCGCCAAGGTCGAATTTCGGCGTTTCGCCGGCGAAGTCGGTCAGGAGATTACCGCTGCTTTCCTGATAGATCTTCAATTGATCCAACGAGATCAATTGGGGTTGGTTGGCCGACCCGTTTTGATTGATGTCGAGTCTGAACTCGAGGTACTGAGTTCCTGCAACGGTGCCGTTCTGACCATCTCCGGTGACCACCGGAATCGACGAAAGCAGGATTGCGTTGGTATGCGATGCTTGTTTGTCGTCAAGCGGCAGAGGCGAGCCATCCGTATTGTAGCCCTGCTCGGTGCCGTTGTTCTGGATAACCAGAAAGCTGTCGAATACGCCTGTGCCGGTCGAAGCAACCGACGTTACGTTCGTGAAAACTGCTCCGGTATCGGTGGTGGCTGTTGAGCTCTGAGCTGTAACGTCGATGGTAGCCATGAAGCATTAACCCCCTAAAATATGAGCATTCGCGGCAATGATCCGGCGCTGTATCCGGATCACCTGACCGCGCATTGCACGCGGTTGCCAAGCGCACGCAGCAAAAAAACCGCACCGCTAACGCGCTGCGGGGACGACAAATTCAAACCGGCATGTAATCCGCTTTTTCAAATTAACGCAATATCAACCTATCCGGGAAGAGATCGATCTCCCCCGCGCATCCGATCTCCGCTTTTCCGAGCTTTCGCCAGCGCGCCGACCTCAAAAATGCAAATGATTCCTGCTGGATGACCATTGAAATTTCAAATCCGGTCGAACCGTTGCTCGGCGCTCGCTTCGGACGCAAGCCCTCCGGCCAACGATGCAGGTAATTGTGGACCTCTCCGCGCAGACCAAGCTTCTGCGCCGAACGAGCAGGTATCGCAGCTCCTCTCGAGACGGCTCCCAAATTCCCTGATCGCGGGAGCGCCTGGCAGACCTTCCGCGGCACGAACGCGCAGAATATCAAAATAATGGCATGGCCGCTTGCAAGCCGGCCCGCGACCGCCGTCTTATCAGAAAGCGCACGATTCGTACGCTACCCGCGATCGCAAGAACTTCCGCTTCTTCCCTGCCAAGTCCTTGCTCCAGGATTAATCATTTCGGCTAGGGTGCTCACCCTGGATACGCCCGTGGAATTTTAGAACCACGCACGCCACCTGAGCAGACGCAAAGTCGGAGGCCAAGCGGTCTTAGGAAGACAACTATAACACTCAACTCCTTGGCTCACAGAACGACATGGCTACGATCCGACTTATTGACCATTGCAGTGCTATCGCTTGGAACGAACCGTGGATCATGGGGCGAATCTGAAGGTGTCCTTGAGAGACCGGCACGCGATGCAATCCGCAGGCTTTGACGAGAAAAACCTGGGGCGCCGGGCATGCCGACGCAGCCTCGCAGGGACGCGGTACGCTAATTAGGCCTGATGACGCCCCACACGTCGACACCTGCGCGCCAGGCCCGATCCTGCGCTGGCTCTTCCATTTGCCAGCGACGTAAGACGCGAGGTGCGCCTTGGTGTTGCCGAGCATTTGGTTTGCGCCCAGGTAAAGGCCGAAGGCGCGCCAAGCTCGCTCTCGATCCGCCGGACGTGTTCTGGGCTCGCGCATGATCAAGTTGATGGGGCCTCGGCGGTTAGTCTTCACCAGATCGCCGTATTCCTCGCATCAGGGTTGCGTATTCAAGGCTGAGCAATAGGATCAGACGATAAAGGCCGTAGCCGGTCGGACAGGCTTCGTAACAGAGCTGCACACCGACAAATCGGCTGGCGATCCGTTCAACGACCCGGCACATTCTGGTCTCCGACGTGCCGTCGCACGCATCGGCAGGGCGGCGCAGCCCGGGATCAAGCCCGCCGAGACCCAAGCCACGGGCCACGAGGATCCCCGGAGTTGTAGCACGGAATGTGGGGCGGCAGTTGCCGCCCCGAAGTTCGCCGACGCCTCAGGTTATTTGGCTGCTTCCTCTTGCGGCTGCGGCGGTGCCTTGGGCATCGACGTCAGCATACGAATTTTCCACTGGCCATTCTCACGAACATCGAGACTGGTCCAGAAGGCGTTCAATTCCAGAGGATCACCTTTCTCACTCTTGCCGGTTACGCAGGCCTCGCCGGTTCGCATAGCCATGTTCTCCGACAAGAGCTGAACGTCGGTTGTTCTTATTTCCAAGTGATTCATCCCGGCCTTGAACGCTCCTTCATAATATTTCGTGTTGTCAACAATCCCCCTGGCGTAACGCGCAGGTAATTTTTCGCAAAAAGTGAAGTAATGCCTGCAGCATCCTGCTTGTTGAAATACTGCTCATAGGCGGTGCTAATCTTCCCGAGTTCGTCCTTCTGACTTTGATCGAATGCATTTGCAGGAACTGCAGAAAGTAACAGTGAGAAACATACTGCTCCGAATAATTTGCGCATAATGTTCTTCCCTCTGTTGAAGCCTCAGGGATGGAGGCGGAGGCCCGTCCTCCATCGCTTGCTTAGTCCGTGATCGCCAGCCTAGACTTTGATGCAGATCAAAGTGCGTCGGCCTGTGGGCGCTTCGCGCAGCACGCGCTCTAACAGCCCACCCACCACGTGCGAAGCTATCTGAGGCACCCACGTCGTGTTCGTGGCCGAGCCACAGGATTAGGCGATAGAGCCCGCAGCTAGTCGAACCAGCCTCGCACAGAGGTGCACACCAATAAGCCGGCTGGCGGTCCGTTTAAAGGCTCGACGCATGCCGGTTGCCGACGCATCGACCTCACGGAAAAAGCGAACCTCTCCTCCCCGGCTTGTTTCGGCGATCGCGATGGCATTTTTCAGATTCGCGACGTCGATTCCGACAAAGCTTCTCAACGAACTGCCACGGCTCGTCCTCCCATGATGAGGATCGGCTCGGACGGCCCAATTGCCGCAGTGTAGGCGAGCCACCTCTCGGGAAGAGGCGGACATATGACCTTCCACTCAATAACACGTCCCGGAGTCGCCTCCGAGCCGGCCGCAACTGTCCCCATTGGATTGCCGCCATTGCGTGACCGCCGGCTGCGGCTTGCGCCCGTCCGCCGGCGCAGCCGATAGCCTGCTGCGCTCCTCTTCGAGGAGCTGCGAATGCAGCTTCTGGATCTGGATGTTGCGCTCGAGCAGGGACATTGTTCTTGCTTGAACCTGCTGGGCCAGCGCTTTGCGCAGGACATTCTCCCGATCGAGCAGATCGGGAAACGGCAATAGCGGTCGGACGAGCTCGGTCGCCTTGATCATGCATGACGCCCGCCCGACCGCCTGCGCGATCTGATCCGGAAACGCGTTCCGGCATTCCGCGAGTGCGCCGTTCAGGTTGACCGGTTCCGCCGCCGGCGTCGGTGTCGTTGTCGCCGCTGGTGTCGGCTCTGTGGCCGCTGTTGCCGTCTCCGTTATTGGATCCGGTGCCGGTCCCGCCTCCTTCTCGATGGCCTGGCGAGCGGCCCCGCAACAGGACAGCATGATGCAGAACGAGAGAACGACCAGGCATCTCGCGCGCCTTGCCCAACACTCCCTGGCGCCCGCCTCGATCGGACGCCCGATTGCGATATCGATCACGGCAAGCCCCATCGCGAGCTTCCCACCCTGCCTCCTGCTGATCCGAACATCGAGCAATGGGTCGATCGCGACGGCTCGTTAGCGATGCATGCGAGAGACTGGTCGAGGCGGCGCGACAGACACGCCGCCGCGCATCCACACCCGCCCGCTAGAATAACCATCTGCGTAATGTGGGGACGTAAGGCCGTCCTTCCTGCGGCGAAATTGGTATCGACCAAAACCTGCATCTGCAAAAAAGTGGTATCTCGAAATATCGCGCCGGCACGAAATGATGCCACTACACTAGACTGATTTTAGATGTAGTTTTGTCGGTGACGCAACAATCGCGTTGTGAGTATGGCGCGGCGGCACGGCCGCGCTGCACCTTTGCTCGGCTTCCACGGCGGGCGTTCGTTTCTGACGCTGCAGAGATCAGAATCGGCGTTGCGCACGCGCTCGAACCGCCGATGCCATCGAATCGCCATGGCGGCCAATTTTTCTGCGCTGGTGAATGCGGCTCCGTGCTTCGTCGGCGCGAACGGCCGCATCGTTGTTCAACGACAATCGTTTTGTTTGCGTGGGCGGCCAGCCGCGCGTTTTCGACCGTTATGTTATCAACAGGCGCACGATTCGTATGGCATCCGGGTTGGCGAAAATTTTCACTTTTTCCAAGCCGAGTCCTTGCTCTAGGATCAGTTATTTCAGTTTTGGCGCTCACCCACGATGCGCTCGAGGAATTTTCAAAACCAAAGCGTACAGCACTGATCCGGGCGTCATGGGGACTTGAGATGACCGATCGCATTGCACTTTTCATCGATGGCGCGAATCTTCACACCACGGTCAAGAACCTCGGTTTTGAAATCGATTTCCGGCGACTGCTCTCGGAGTTCGGCAAGCATGGACAGATCGTCCGCGCCTATTTCTACACGGTCGTGAGAGACGACGACGAGTTCAGCAGCCTTCGGCCACTGGTGGATTGGCTCGATTACAACGGATATGCGGTCAGGAGAAAGTTGGCCAAAACGCACGATGACGGCGAAGGGCGGCGGCGAATGAAGCGCAGCATCGGCATCGAGCTCGCGGTCGACGCATTGGAAATCGCGCACCGCATCGACCACGCGTACCTGTTCTCTGGCGACGGTGATTTGCGCGCCGTTGTCGAAGCCGTCAGGCGGGCTGGTGTCCGCGTGACGGTCGTTTCCAGCATCCGAACAAAGCCTCCCATGATCGCCGATGAGCTTCGCAGGCAAGCTGACGTCTTCCTCGAACTCGAAAGCCTCAGGGCATCGATCGAACGTCCAGCGCACCCGATCGCGCCCGAGTGAAATCGCGGGCGCCTCTTCCGGCGAGGAAGCAACGCAGCTCTGCTTATCCGTAAATCACCGAGTTGCGCGAGTCGGGCGCTGACATCACTATCCTCCAAACAACGAAACAGAGGGTAACACCCATGTGGAGGTCGGTCGGCTGTCTGTTGCTGTTCTTGGCGGCGACGAGCGCTGCGATCGCCGAACCTTCCCGGTTCACCTGCGACACGCCGCGAGGCAAACGGGTCGAGCTCGGCCCGTCAGGCAAAGGCGGTGACGCCCAGTGGATCGATGACGATCTCGATACGGTCCGGCCCGCAGTCGTGATCGATGGCGACACCTTCACGGTCACCTGGGGGACATCTGTCGCGGCAGAAGGCAAGGGAGGAGCCAAGCTCACGACCTACGTCTTTGCGGCCGCCCGCCGTACCGCCGCGTCGATCTTCGCGACCCGCACGGACGACACCACGGCCGAGATCTTCCGGTTCTATTTTGGCGACAAGTCGCTCTACAAACTAACGAGCCGCCTGGGAGGCCCCTCCGCGGACACCAAGGCCGCGCCCTTCGTTGCAACCTACCTGGCGACCTGTCGCCAGCAGTAGCCGGCTGCCGCCAACCTTAAGATGGGCTTAACTGATCTTTCATGTTCCGGTCCCCGTGTTGCGGCTCGGCACCAGTTCGCGCGATCACAGAACATCATATAAATCACTGAATTTTAATAAAAATGTTTAGATTTGCGCGCACCAGACCTCGGATGGTTCGGCCCCCACTTAGGGCGCCTGTGTGGCTGAAATGTCATAGGTCGCGGAACTGTCCTTTGTTACCCTTTGGAGGATTCTACATAATATTTTTGTGAGTAGGGGCTGAGATTATGAAGTCGGCATACACGGTCATAGCGTGCCTATGTCTGGCGGCAACGCCAGCATGTGCCGAGGTTTTTTCTATTAATGATGCACTACGCCAGGCCATGCAGACCAATCCGGGTGTTGGCGAGGCTTCCGCGAACCGGCGGGCGACGGAAAGCGAGCTGCGGCAAACCCAAAGCACATTGCTGCCGCAGGTGCGCATTGACGCCAGCTACGGCCCGGAAAAATTCGATCAATCGCCAGGCTTCATCACCCCGAACATTCAGGCGGCACCGACCGTGGGCTCAGGACCATGGCGCAATGGCAGCCAGGAATCGGTCGTGGTGCGCCAGCTGCTGTGGGACGGTTTTTCGTCGATCTATGACGTCTGGCGCCAGACCGCGCGGGTCAATGCCGCCGCCTCCCGCGTCAAGGAGAGAACCGAGCTGCTGGCCCTCGACGCCGCCGAAGGCTACATGGACGTCGTCCGCTACATCCGGTTGGTCAGCCTCGCCCAGCAGAACGTCGCCAACCACGAGAAGATCTTTGCAAACGTGAACTCCCGCTTCTCGGGTGGCCGGGCCGGCGAAGGCGACCTGGAGCAAGCGCGGGAGCGCGTCGAAGCTGCCCGTGCGGCACTCGCCGAATTCCAGCGCAGCCTCGATGACGCCCGGGCAAAGTACCGCAAGGTTGTTGGCCTTGAGCCGATCAATGTTCGCTTCCCCGCCCCTCTCGCAGGATTGCCGCACAGCCGCGACGAAGCGCTGGCGACCACCCTCCGATTCAATTCGACGATCGCGGCGGCCCAGTCCGACGCCGACGCCGCCAAGCATGCGTTCAAGGCCACCGACGGCACGTTCGGCCCGAAATTCTATCTCGAGGGACGGGCAACCCATTACGACAACTCCTACCCCTACGTGGCGACCCCCGGGACTCCCTCCATCACGCATGAGGACTACAGCGGCAAGGTCGTCATGTCGTGGGACATCTTCCGCGGCGGCCAAGATGCCTGGAACAGGTCAGAGAAGGCCGAGCGCTATACCGAAGCCACCATGCGCCACGCCCGCCTGCAGCGCGACGCGTATGAGTCGATCGACAAGGCGTGGAATGCCCGTACAATTACGGCTACCCGCATCGGTGCTCTGACCCGTGAGCTGGAAGCAGCCAGGAAGACCATCACGGCGTTCCAGAAGGAATATGAACTCGGCCAGCGTTCGCTGATCGATCTCCTGAACGCGCAGAACCAGTTCTTCAACGCATCGGTCTCGCTCACCTCCGCCCGCAGCGTCGTCGTTTTCGCCGACTACCAGCTGCTGGCCGCGATGGGGACCCTGATTGAGTACCTGAAGGCTCCGCCGCCGGTCGATGCTGCGCCGACGGACATGCTTTCGATTGGCCTGCCCCGCTACTCGTTCCCGACTCTTCGCGTGAACCTCCCGCAAACCGGGTCCGAGCCGCTGCACGTCGCCGTTCCGGCGCCTGTCGCCCGTCCTGCCAAGACCTATGCGGCAACCCAGCCGAAGGACGTTGGCTTTGCGGACCGTTTCACCGGTGCGACGACGACCGCAGCGGTGCCCGGTTCAACGGAATGGATGCAGCAGCAAAAGACGGCTGCGGACGGCCCGAACGTGATTTACGCGGATCCGTCGGTCACGGCGAACGCGAGCTCCTATGCGTCGACCAAGCCCCACTGGCTGCTGTCGGCCTTCCCGAGTTCCGCTCGATAGTGACCGCCAACAAGCTCAGGACAGGACTGCCGGAAGGGCCCCAAGTCGGGGCCCTTTCGATTCCTTATTAATCGTTAAGATAAGTTTCGCTGAATTTGTTCGCTGTTTGTTGTAGTCTGCCCGAAATCTAATGCGATTGCTGCATTTCCATTTTGCTTGTCGAGGTTTCAGTTGTTGTTTCGCACCCCCAGCGCGGCGGCCGACGCCGTCCGCCCCTCGCCGGATGACTCAACCTCAAAGCCTGCCGCGACAAACAGGCCACGCGCGCTGGGCGACGATCCCCTCACCGCGTCGTTGACTTATCTCGCCGCCCATCATGGCCGCGCGGTGAGCCGCGAAGCTCTGCTCGGCGCACTTCCGATCACGGACGGACGCTTGTCCGTTTCGCTCTACGACCGCGCCGCCAGGCGCGCGGGTCTGGAGACCGAGGCCGTCAAGCGCGACATTTCAGACATTCCCGCGCTGGTCCTGCCGGCCGTCCTCGTTATGAAGAACGGCTCTGCGCTGATCCTTCTGGGCGTGGACCCGGCGAACAAGTCGATCAAGGTCGTTGATCCGGCGACGCCGAACAGCCCGCGCGTCGCCGACATCGCCTCGCTCGCCACGGACTATACCGGCTATGCGTTCCTGGTGAGAAGCGCGCCGCAGGCCGATGCGCGCGCCGCCGCCGCAGGCGACATCCCCAAGAGCCACTGGTTCTGGTCGGTGGTGAAGACGCATTGGCGCAGCTACGGGCACATCGCGGTCGCGGCTTTTCTGACCAACATCCTCGCGCTCGCGACGCCGCTGTTCACGATGAGCGTCTATGACCGCGTCATCCCCAACGGGGCAATCCCCTCCCTGATCGCGCTCTCGATCGGCATGGGGCTCGGCATCGTGTTCGATTTCATCTTCCGCATGGTCCGCAGCCGCATGATCGACGTGACCGGCAAGACCATCGACGTCGTGCTGGCCGCAAACATCTTCGAGCACGTGATGTCGGTGAAGATGGCGCAGCGGCCGACTTCGGTTGGCATCCTGGCCAATCAGCTCCGCGACTTCGACTCGGTGCGCGAGTTCTTCACCTCCGGAAGCGTGGTTTCGGCAACCGACCTGCTGTTCGCCATCCTCTTCGTCGGGGTGCTGTTCCTCATCGCCGGACCGCTGGCCTGGATCCCGCTGATCATGCTGCCGCTGGTCATGCTGATCGGCTTCCTGCTGCAGCGTCCGCTCGATCGGGCCATCAAGCGGCTGCAGGCCGAATCCGCCGCCCGGCACGGCGTGCTGGTCGAATCCCTGTCCGGCCTCGAAACCGTCCGCGCGACCGGCGCCGAGGCCCGCATGCAGACCTTGTGGGAACGCTCGGTTGCCGCGACCGCCCGATCCGGCGAGGACGTTCACTTCTGGTCGTCGATGTCGCTGACGAGCGCGAGCACGGCCCAGCAGATCACGAGCCTGCTCCTCGTCATCGTCGGCATTTTCCTGATCCTCGACGGCAAGCTGAGCGTCGGCGCGCTGGTCGCCGCAAACATGCTCGCCGGCCGCGTTCTGGCGCCGATCGCCGGGATCGCCGCGGTGATCACCAAGGGTACGCAGACGATCACGGCACTCAAGGCGATCGATCGCATCATGTCGATCGAGCGGGAACGCTCGCCGACCCGGTCCTACGTCGCAAGACGAATCGAAGACGGCAAGGTCGCCTTCGAGAACGTATCGTTCGCTTACCCCAACGCGCCGGCTAACGCGCTCGAAAAGGTCAGCTTCAAGATCGAGGGCGGAGAAAGGGTCGGCATCATCGGCAGGGTGGGCTCTGGCAAGACCACGGTCGGCAGGTTGCTGCTCGGATTTTACGAGCCGAAGGAAGGCCGCATCCTGGTCGATGGCGTCGACTCGCGCCAATATGATCCCTCGGACCTGCGCGCCGGCATCGGCTTTGCGATGCAGGATACCGACCTGTTCTTCGGCAAGCTGCGCGACAACATCGCCCTTGGCAAACCGGAAGCGACCGACGAGGAAGTCCTGCTTGCCGCGCGGCTTTCGGGCGTCGAAAGCTTCATCGCCGGTCACCCGATGGGCTATGACATGCCCATCTCGGAAGGCGGCCGCAGCCTGTCGGGCGGCCAGAAGCAGGCCATCGGACTCGCGCGCGTTCTGATCCGCAAGCCTCGCGTGCTCTTTCTCGACGAGCCGACGGCGCACTTCGATATTCGCAGCGAACAGGAGTTCCTTGAGCGGCTCAAGGGCCTCGATGATGATCGCATGACCATCATCATTTCGACCCACCGCCTGTCATTGCTGAACATGGTCGATCGCTTGCTGCTGTTCGACAATGGCCGCCTGGTTGCCGACGGCCCGCGCGACAAGGTGCTCGCTTTGCTCCAGGGCCGGCCGGCGTCCGCGGCCCCGTCGCCGGAGAATACGATTCAGCCGAAATCCGCATAACGAGCAAATACATTATGGCGTCTTCCGATTTCACATTTGCAAATGATATCCGGTCCGCGGCGCTGCTGCGCACGCCGCGCACCTCCCGCATGCTGTTGTGGACGTCGTGCGCGCTCCTTGCGACGTTCTTGATCTGGGCTCATTTTGCCGTGCTGGACGAGGTCAAGCGCGGCAGCGGCCGCGTCGTGCCGTCGCGGCAGATGCAGGTGGTTCAATCGCTCGAAGGCGGGATCGTCGGCGACATCCTGATCCGGGAAGGCGACATCGTGCAGCAGGGCCAGTCCCTGATGCGGATCGATGATACGAAATTCGCTTCCGAGTTCGGCGAAATCCGCGAGCGCCGTGCGGCGATGGCGGCGCGGGTGGCCCGCCTCGACGCCGAGGCGCGCGGCCGAGCCGAGATCGCCTTCCCGGATGATCTCGACAAGATGGTTCCCGCCGCCGTCGCGACCGAGACCAGCGTGTTCAAGATGCGGGGTCAGAAGGTCGCGCAGGACATCGACGTCCTCAACCAGCAGGTCACTCGCCTCACCGGCTCCCTCAAACTCCTGGAGCGCGAGCAGACCCTGACGCGCAGGCTGTATGAGCAGAAGGTCGTGCCCGAGATCGAGATGCTGCGACTTGATCGGCAGGCAACCGAGATGAAGGGACAGCTGGCCGAAGCGCAGTCGAAGATCGCGAACATCACCGCGTCGTTCCGTTCACAGGCCGACGAGGACCTGGCCAAATCGCGCGCCGACCTCGCCGTGCTCGACGAGAATATCAAGTCCGCCCAGGACCGGGTGCGCCGCACGGATCTGAAGGCGCCGGTCCACGGCATCGTCAACAAACTGAACATCAGTACCATCGGTGCCGTCGTACAGCCGGGCGCCAACCTGATGGACATCGTGCCGCTGGACGACACGTTGCTGGTGGAAGGCCGGATTCGTCCCCAGGACATCGCGTTTATCCGTCCCGACCAGGACGCGGTGGTGAAGATCAGCGCCTATGATTCCTCGGTCTACGGATCGCTGAAGGGCAAGGTCGAACGCATCAGCGCCGACACCATCGTCGACGACAAGGCGGAAAAGACCGAACGCCAAGAGACCTTCTACCGGGTCATGGTGCGTACCGATAAGAACCATCTCGGCACCGAGCAGCATCCGCTGCCGATCATTCCGGGCATGGTGACCACGGTCGAGGTCCTGACCGGCGAGAAATCCGTGCTGGACTACATCGTGAAGCCTGCCCGCCTGCTGCGTGACGAGGCCCTGCGCGAACGCTGATCGGGACCACGGTGACCGTGGTTAACCGGTCGTGACCTCGGTTCGTTCAATTTCGAACGAACCGGCAAACCCCGGATTGACCGCCTTTTCGACATTCGAGGCGGCACCCCCTCCACTTAACTCCGCTTAAGCGGCCAAAGCGCCAGTCTGCGTCCCGATAACAGCGGGGACGCAGATCGACGCACAGACGTTGACGGTCCCCGGCATTGGGGACGTCATATGAAGTCGCTGAAGTTTGCTTCGTCGGCGGTCATGGCCGCGGCTGCACTGACAATCGGTCTTTGCGCAGCGCCTGCCGCATTTGCCGCGGACGAGCTCTCTCTCGGAAAATCCGCCGGCGAGCTCGCGCCCGCAGCGGAGGCCGCGTCGAACCGCCCGCCTGCCACCTTCTTCACCATCGCCGACGTCCTGGCCAAGCTCGACCGGCAGCGCGGCCGTGGTCCGAACGCCATTCGCACCGCCTCGCTCACGCCGCCAAATACTGCGACCGACGCGGTGCCTGCGGCAAAGCCGCTTCCGCCTGTCGGCGCCGAGCCGTTTGGCCTGTTCACCTTCCGCGCACCGGAAAACGGCCTGTGGCGCAAATGGCGCGGCCTCGAATCCGATCTCGCAAAGGAGCAGAGCGTTCTCGAGCAATGCCGCGAGAACGCGACCGCCTGCCCGTCGCAAGCCGCGCAATTCCTTCGCCTGATCGGCGCGGTCAAGTCCAAAGCCGCACGCGACCGGCTGGATGAGGCCAACCGCGCCGTCAACCAGGCGATCCGCTATGTTAGCGACTTCGCCCAGCACGGCGAGGCCGACCGCTGGACCGCGCCGCTCGCCACCTTCGCGACCGGCAAGGGCGACTGCGAGGACTATGCGATCGCAAAATACATCGCGCTCAGCGAGGCCGGCTTCCCGCACGAGGATCTGCGCCTGGTGCTGGGTCGCGATCGCGCCATCCGCCAGGATCATGCCGTGCTGGCGGCGCGGCTGGACGGCCATTGGTTGATCCTGGACAGCCGCAGCTCCGAACTGATTGATGACGGCGAGTTCGGCAACTTCACGCCGATGTTCGCGATCAACGACCGCGGCGTGCAGTTGTTTGCGGCACCTTACGCCAAGCGGCTCCCGCTCGGCGATGAACTCGACGCGGCGCCGGCGGCCGCCAATGCGGCGGAGACCGAATGGACCGGCGTGGAAGCGCTGGACGCGGCAAGCCCGCTCTTGGGCTTCCTGCCCGTGCTGATGTGATTGCGCGCGAGAAAGGCGACAATTCAATCAATAAAAATCCGCGGAGAGGTCTCCGCGGATTTTCGATTTTGCTGCGGGCCTGGCCTAGAAAATATGAACGTTCGTAGCCGCCGGCAAGCCGGTGCTCACATGTGCGAGGTCCACCTTGTCGGAGCCTGTGCCATTTGCCGAGTACCAGAGCTCCTGGGTCGTATTGTTGAAGAAGAGCTTGTTCGTGCTTGCACTTTCGTTCCAGGCGCTGGCGTTGTTTTCGGTCTGGCCGGTGACTGCCGATGACGTGAACTGACCAGCCGTAAGGGCGTTTGAAACGCCCGTCGGCAGGCTCAGACCGGCCACGTCGAGAAGGAGTGTATCACCGCTGTTGAAATCACTGATGATATCGTGGGCGCTGAGATTGAGAACAAACTTGTCGTCCCCACCATTGCCAGTGAGCGTCTCGTTGGTTGGTCCGGCGACAATGACATCATTGCCGGCCGTGCCCAGCAGGGTCGTGGTGCCATTGATGTTGATATTGATGGTGCTCGACGCCGTGTCGCCGTCACCGTCAATCGTCGACACGTTGAAGCTCAGATCCTCGGAGACGTTCTTTGTCGACGAAACTCCGACGCCAACCAGGTCGACCTTGCCGCTACCTGTCACGTCCGTGAACTGGACAGTGTAGAGCTGCAGGCCGGCCGGCGCTGTGGGCGTCGACCATTCGGTGGCGACCGTGGTGTGGGTTGAAGGATCGAAATCACCGGATACCGATGTGATGGAGGCGGCGTGCACTCCGTCCCAATAGGAGACGACGTAGTGAATGTCGTCGCCGGCTTTGTAACCGCTGAACGTGTAGTTCGCTACCGATTCGTGTGCTGGAGGATGGAACCCCGCGTTGCCGGCGGGGCTGGCGCTTGCGCCGTCCGTGAAGTCAAACAGCAGCTTTTCGTTGGGATCGAAGTTATTGTTGCCGACGCCCCAACCGTTGGTCGATCCGTTCACGCTGCCTTGAGCACCGCCGGAGGCCGTGCCCGAAATAACCGCCAGCTGATCGGTGCTCGAGGAAAGCATCTGCTCTTGCGAGGGTCCCGAGCCGAAGGCGGATGAACTGCCGACATCCTGGATCGTTGTCTCCGTGAATGGCTGAAGCAATGTGAATAGGTAGTGACCGGTTGTGTCATCCAGAGTCAGCGTGAAGATATTGTTCGCTGCTGATGGGGCCGCACCGATATAGGCCGTCAAATTCTGTCCAAATGCGTCGATGGAATAGTGCACGGCCTGGCCATTGAACGTCAGGCCGGCCGGCGCCGTATTTCCAGTCAAGGTGAAGTCATATGCGCCAAAACCATCGGCGCCGGAGAACACGGGTAGGTTACCTAGCACGGACATTCCCGCGTAATCGGCAATGATTCCATGCTCGATCGTGCCGAAACTCGGGCCGTCGTCGAGGAAGCTGATATGAGTGCTGATGTCGGCGGTGGCCGTCACATGATCGCCATCGGCGTCCGTCAACGTGACCGTCGCGCCGATCTTGCCAGCCGTCATCGTCAGCAGATCGTTCGGACTGGCGGTGCTGTTGTGGTGGAGGGAGAGATAGTCCGCCACATAGAGCTGACCGGTGATCGGATCGATGGCGATCGCGAACGCCGTTTGGCCCGTCAGGCTGGGGTTGGCGGCATCGTTGCCCACAGTACCGATGATCCGGCCGCTGGCATCCAGCGACAGCGCGATCCCTGTGCCATCCGTCAATGTCAGGCCTGACGCAGCGCTGAGGACGCTCAACGCATAGGTCGTAGACCCCGCGCCGTCAGAACCGAAGCTGCCCCCGGCCACCGTCAGGATGCTGCTCGCGCCCGTCGAGGCAAAGCTGAGCGCACCGTTGTCAAGTGACGCTGCCGACACGTCGGTGTCGACGCCCTTGTTCGCAACCGTGCTGAACAGCGCGGCGACAGTGCTGGCGGCACCGTTGAACGTGATCGCAGTGGAGCCGAGCACGTCGCTCGCGCCGCCGGTGGTCTGCAGGCCGGGCGTCTCGTCCACGCCGATCTTAGCTGCGCTGACCGTCGCTGTCGGCGCCGTCGGACCGTCGTCGTGGATCGCAAACACTCCGCTGCCGAGGTCGATGCCCTTGGTGACGTGATCGCCGTCGGCGTCGGTCACCGTCTGGTTCAGCAGCAGCGTGTTC
>NZ_JAUMTJ010000019.1:40512-145661 GCF_032654765.1 Bradyrhizobium sp. 33ap4
CCGTCAGGTTGGTCTCGTCCAGCGTCAGCTGACCTGCAACCGCTGCCGTCGGCGTTCCCAGCGTCGGACCGTCGTCGTGGATCGCAAACACCCCGCTGCCGAGGTCGATGCCCTTGGTGACGTGATCGCCGTCGGCGTCGGTCACCGTCTGGTTCAGCAGCAGCGTGTTCGCCGCCGTCGTCAGGCTCGCCAGCTCGTCATTGTTGCCGGTGTTGCTGTGCCAGATGTTCTTGTCCTGGGTGAACGTCACGTCGCCGTTCGCCGCCACGCTGATCGTGAAGTACAGCGTGCCGCCGCTGCCGTCCGCCGCCGCGCCGACCTTGCCGGCGATCGAGCCGTCCGCAAGCTGGTACAGCAGGATCTGGCTGCCCTGCCCGATGCCGTCGCCGTCGCCCGCCGTGACGTCGGCCGGATCCAGCGCATACAGCCCCGAGCCGGTGCCGTTGGCCGACAGCGCCAGCGCATAGTCGACATGCCCCGGACCGTCGGTGCCGTAATGCGGCGTGCCGCCGTCGAAGTTGCCGGCAAAGTTGGCGCTGGTGCTGATCGGCGCTCCCGTCAGGTTGGTCTCGTCCAGCGTCAGCTGACCTGCAACCGCTGCCGTCGGCGTTCCCAGCGTCGGACCGTCGTCGTGGAACGACAGCGCCTGGCCGATGTTGATGCTGGCCGAGCCCGAAGTCGTGTCACCGTCGCGATCCGTGATGGTGTCGGTCCGCGTCAGCGTGATCAGGTCGGTTGCCGACAGCGTCACCACGTCGTCCGGATTGGCCGCGTTGGGATGCTGCAGCGCGTGCACCTGATCCAACGTCACAACGCCGGCCGCGCTCACGCTCACCGTGAAGTCGATCACGCCCGCCGGATCCGCAGCCCCGCCGGCGCCAACCCGACCCTCGACCACGTTGCCGTTGACATACAGATAGACATGCTGGCCGGTCGCAACGTCGATCAGCCCGGAGTCCACGCCCGCCGACTTGATGCCGAGCGTGTAGGCCGACGCCGTCGTGCCCGCACCGTCCGCGCCATAGCTGCTGGTCACCGTGAAGTTGTCGGCAAAGTTCGCCGACGCGTTGATCGCCAGGTTGGTCTCGTCAACCACCAGCGCATCCGCCGGCGCCGTTGCCGTCATCGTGATCGCCGGACCATCGTCAAGGATCGTCAGATGCGAGCCGACATCGACGCTCGCGCTTGCCGACTGATTGTTGTTGTCAGTCACGGTGGCGGTCAGCGTGATCAGACCCGATGCCAGCGTGATCCCTTCATTGAAGTTGCCCGGTGTTGCCTCATGAACCGCGCGCAGATCGGTCAGCGTCACATGACCCGCGGTGTCAACGGAGACCGTGAGGACCAGATCGCCACTGATCGCCGTGCGCCCTTCCACGACGCCGGCCGCGTTGACCGTCAGCAGAACGTGCTGACCGGTCGCCGAATCGATCAGACCGGAATCTTCGTTCGGGGTCGTGACCGACAGCGCATAGGTCAGCGACTGCTGGCCGCCCGGTACCGTGACGTTGAACGACACCTGCACAGACGCGACCGTTGCCCCTGCGGGTCCGAGCCCCGAACCGGCGACACCATGGTTGGTGGCCGCGGTCAGGAAGCTCTCGTCGACAATCAGCGCCGACAGGGGGTTGCCGGAAATGGTCGGAGGCGGAGCAATGCCCAGCACGAAGCCGGTCGGCGGCACAGGGGTCACGAGGTTCGGCAACTCTTCCTGCGGCGCCAACACGTTGGTCGGCACAGGAGCTAACGGATCAATCGCGAACGGACTGAAATTCGCGCCGCTCGCCTGCGCGTTGCCGTTCGAGTTGCCGCCATTGTCGGCCGCCGGCAACACGGAGGCGTCCGTGCTGATCGGAAAAAGGGTCGCGAACTCCTGGACCGAGACCTCGCGCCCCGGCGCCATCTCGATCGTGACATTCTTCAGTCCATCCGCACGGGAGTCGAAGAACGGCTCAACCGTGACGGTCGACTGGTTGTCGAACAGGATGATCAGCTTTTCGCCGACGTGAACCAGCGTGATCTTTTCATTGGCGATCGACGAAAAGTCGACCTTCACCTTCTGGTCGTATCCAAGATTGACGACCACCGCCTGATCGGTCAGCGGCTTGGTCAGCTTGTAAATTCGTACGGGAGCCGAATTGGTGGAATTGCCGGTGCCGGTTGCCTGAGCGACCTGAAACGAACCCTGCATTATCAACTCCGCAAAATGCGATTAGAGGAAAAGTTGTAGAAAAATTTAGTTTTAGGCTATTGTTAACCCTCCCCGCGGTCAAGAAATGTATTTGGTTAATCAATGCTTTCCGTGGAAGTGTGGTAAAGATCGGACAGGTCGAAGCTGAAAGAACAACGGCTTAGCCGGATTAACTTGGCCAAAGGCAGTATTTCCCCGGCCCCGTTCGTCCTTCCCGGCGATTTGGAGCAGCAGTCGATGCGGGTGATTCTTCAGGCGTGTGCCGCTGTCCTGATTTGGGGATGTTTCGGCGCGGCGGCCGCGCAAGCCCCCGCACAACCTGTCCCCCAGGAGACCACGATCGAGCGCCAGGTTCGCGCCCTGGCCAACCGGGACACCCAGATTGGCCTCTATCTCAACGTGTTACCTGATTGCACGTCGGGCCCGCTGCCGACCATCCGCCTGGTCGCCGCGCCGGCTGCCGGAAAGGTTGTGGTGAAGTCGGCGAAGGCGAAGGCCACCAATTACAAGGCCTGTTTGGCGCTCGAGGTGCCGGCCTATGTCGCCTTCTACAAGGCGCCGCCGGAATTTCTCGGCGATGACGCGCTGACCATCGAGGTCAAGTACCAGGGCGGTCGAACCGAAATTCAGAAGATCACCGTCAAGGTGAGTGCACCAGGCGGGCAGCAGAAGATCTGATGGGTGTTGCCGGCGATCTGAGGCCCGCGCGCCGACCAATCGCCTTACAGCGGCTCGCCCTCGGCTTCGTCCAGCTGCAACGACACCTCGCTCGGTGCGGAGGCCGGCTGCCTGAGCGAAGCTCTATCCTCGTGGCAATCGCTGATTCGGCGGGCAACCACCCGGTCGGTCCGCGGCGCCTGACCAACATTGGTCTTGTTGACCTCGGTATAGGCCTCGTCGCTGAGAACCGTGATGACGGTGCTGACCGGCCCGAGATAGTCGCAGCGGTTGGAGAAGACGTATTTGTTGTTGATCTTCTCAGGCCGCGAAGAGTGGCAATTTCCAACGGACGGAGATGAGAAGGTCGCCTTCATCGCCTGGGTTGGATCGACACAGCGCGTCATTTCGCGCTCGAGCAGCGTTTGCCGGACGTTCGAGGACGTGGCGATTTCCAGCGTCCGCACGAAGCGCCACATTCCCTTTCGGAAGGTCGGCCCGCTGAATCCCTCCTCCGCCATGGCGCTCGGGGAGGCGAGCACGAACACGGAAAGCGCGGTCACGACGCCAAGCGCGGATGCGAAGATCTTCGACGGGGCGAAGCCCTCACGCGATGTCATTTATTGAATCCCTAACCGGCCGAATGACGCGGATCGCGTGACTTCGCTTGAAGCACGTCCAACCTCACATCATTCAGGAGCATTTCGTGTTAAGACCCCGTAAATGCTTGGCCTTTCCTCGACGCTCTCACGAGCTCTTGCGCCAAACACGGTGAATGCCCGGTTGCTTCAGGCCGAGGCAGCTTCGGCGCGAAAGGAAGCGCAGCGCTGCGTCGTCGGGGACAAATGGACGCCTCGTCCGCCGCCACTGCCGTTTGATTGCCAGCTAGTGCTGCAAAGCCGCCGCAGCGGACTTGTCAGTCTTGGCCTCGGACTTGGCCTCAATCTTGGCCGCGCTACCGTCGTCGCAGTCGCCGATCCTTGTCGCGACGACCGTGTCGGTCCGGGGATGCTCTCCGGTGCTGATCTCGTTCAGCTCGGTATAGGCCTCGTCGCTGCGCACGGTGATGACGGTGCTGACCGTCCCCATGTAATCGCAGCGGTGTCCGAAGGTGTATTGATTACCGACCTTCTCCGGCTTGTCCGAGACGCAGCTTCCGATCGATCCCGAGGCAAAGGTCGCCTTCATGGCGTGGGTCGGGTCGACGCAGCGCGTCGTCTCCGCGTTGACCATCCGATACTTGAAGTTCTTGTTGGCCGTCCTGACCACATCGAGCGTTCGCACGAAGCGCCACAGACCTTTGCGGAAGCTCGGGCCAGAAAAGGCTTGATCGCCCTGAGCCGGCTGCGCCGCCGCTGCCCGGCCGTTCGCCGGTTGAGGAGCCTGAGTCTGTGCATGAGCTGCCAGCGCAGGCAATGAGACAATCATCAGGGTCAGTAGCGAACGTGCAATGCCACCACGGAAGTCCATTCCCACCCCCGATGTCCGTCCGAATGCGTTCGTGATGCGATCCGGTCAGCGCATTGAAGCAATCTCCGGAACACGACTCAATACATCACACCACTTGCAGGGCGAATTGTGGCCAGTAAAGGCGCATTAACGCTACCGGGCAGCTTGCAGCCGAATTCAGACTTACTGCAGCAAACTTGCAACACCTGACACGCCATTCGCGATGGCGCCGGCCGATCTCCCCCGCACCGCATTGGGCAGAGAGGTTTGACCTCAGAGGTTTTTTTTGCTCATTTAGCGCGAGATATTTTCTTCAATTACTTAGCCTATCGCTGGACGAGGGGGCACTGATGCGTATTCGGTTTGGCTACACGGTCGCAGGCATTTTGGCGTTGGGTGCAACGTCGTTCGGCAGCTCCGGGCCGGCGGCGGCAGCGGACCTTGGCCTGGTCACAAAAGCACCGGTCGGCACCTGCACCGAGATCGTCTTCACCTGCGAGAACGGCCATCAATATCCGCTGTGCCCGCGCGCTGTGTCGGTCGAGGGCGAAGTGGTCACGGCCTCCCTGCTCACCGGCCGTGGCGGCATCCATGTGCGGCACGTTCCGATGGGCGTCGGCTATCGCTATGCGGGCCGCGGCGTCTGGCTGGACGGCTTCCGGGAAAACGCGCTGCTCAACTTCGGCAAGCGCCACCAGGTGGCGTGCACCATCGCGCATTCATGAGTGCGCGCTCTGCGTCGCTGCAACGGGCGCGACGCAGAGCACCTCAAGCAGCCGAACTCTCCTCACCCCTTGGTGCGGAGCACGGCGCGCGACGAGCGCGAGAACATATATGCCTTCGGATTGACGTAGACCGGGCAGTAGTCCTGCCACTGGTACAGCTGCCAATTCCATTTCCAGCAGCCCGATACGATCTGGGGCTCTTGCACGTAGTCCAGCCGGTACGGCGGATCGCCAAACGGATAGTAGTCGCCGCATCGCGCCGCCGTCGAAGACAGAACGACGATTGAAGCGGCCGCGGCAATGATCACGGAAAATGACTTGTTCATAACGCCCCTCGATCGAATGACGTGACCGCGCGAGAGTGCCAAATCCGCCGGTCGTTATCAAGGTGGCGGCCGCCTGCCCCGAGACGCCAACCGGCCGCCTACACCGCGCGATTCTGCGTCGGCGCGCGGCCGCCGCCATCGGCGACCAGCACCGCGCCGGTCACGAAGGACGCCTCGTCGGAGGCCAGGAACAGGCAGCACGCGGCGATCTCGGCGGGCTTGGCCATCCGTCCCAGGGCAATGCGTCGTTCGACGCCGCGAATCTCGGCATCGACAGTGGTGCCGTTCTGGTCCGCAAGCAGCTGCATTTCATGGGCGCTCATCGGCGTGCGCACCCAGCCCGGCGCCACCGCATTGGCGCGGATGCCGTCGGCGCCGTGCGCGTAGGCCAGCGAGCGCGTATAGGCGACGACGGCCGCCTTGCTGGCGGCGTAGCTTGCGCTGTCCGGGCTGGCATTGAACGCGGCAACCGAGGCGACGTTCACGATCGCGCCGCCGCGCTGCCGGAGCAGCGGCAGCGATGCCCGGCAGACCCGCATGGTCCCCGTGAGGTTGACATCGAGCGTCCTGACCCAGACCTCGTCGGAGACGCTGGCGGGCTGATCCGGCACGATCAGACCTGCGGCGTTGACCACGATGTCGAGCCACGCCCCGCAGGCGGCGACGGCGTTGGCGATGTCGTCCGGACGCGTGACGTCGCCATGGACCGCCTGCCCTCCGCACTCCGCCGCGGCGGTCTGGAGCTCTGCCTCACCGAGCCCGAACAGCACGACGCGCGCGCCGCTCAACGCCAGCAGGGCCGCAGTCGCCCGGCCGATTCCCGTGGCTGCGCCGGTCACCATCGCCGTCTTTCCGTCGAGCCGCGGCATCAGGGGATGATCCGGAAGAGTGGAAACCGGTTTTCCGAGAAGATCATGCTCATCTAGACTCCCCATTGCCGTTCGACGGCGAATCCGGTCTCCGGCAGCGTCGAGCCGCCGTCGACGACGATGGTCTGCCCGGTGACGTATTTGGCCTCGGTAGAGGCGAGATAGAGCATCGCGCAGGCGATGTCGTCGGCGCGGCCCATGTGCCCCATCGGAATGAAGCGCTCGAGCTTCGCCTTGTTCTCCGGCGCGCTCATGGTGCCGCGGCCGGGCTTTTCGATGAAGCCGGCCTCGACGCCGTTGACCGTGATGCCGTCGCGCGCGAGCTCGAAGGCGGCGCCGCGGATGAATGCGTTGGCGCCGGCTTTCGCCGCCGAGTAATGCGCGCCGCCGCCCATCGCGACGCGCGCGGAGACCGAGGACGTCACGAGGATGCGCCCGAACCTGACGGCACGCATGTGCGGAATTGCGGCCTGCGCGAGCCAGATGCTGGCGTTGAGGTTAAGCGCCAGCGTGTCCTCAAGTTTGGCTTCGTCAAGCTCTTCAAGCGATGACCACGGACAGCCGCCGGCATTGTGCACGACGATATCGAGCCGGCCATATTGAGCAGCGACGCGATCGACCGTCGCGCGCAAGCTACTGCGGTCCAGCCGGTCGAACGGGACGCAATAGGCCGCCCGTCCATCGGCCGTCAATTCGCGCGCCAACGCCTCGGCCACATCAAGCGTCCGGTTGGCGATCACCACGGTCGCGCCGGCCTCCGCGAGCCGTCTCACGATGGCGGCGCCGATCCCCCTGCCCCCGCCGGTGACGATGGCGATGCGGCCGTCAAGATTGAACGGAGGCACCTGCATCAGATCGCTCCTGCGCCGCGCAGCAAGTCGATGAACCGCGCCAACACCGCCGTGTGTGTGTCGACGTCGCGCGCGGACGTCGCCGGACACATCAGCAGCATGGTGTGGAACGGGGTCACCAGAATGCCCTCGTTGATGTAGAACGCATGCAGCAGGGTCTCGAGATCGGGTTGCCGGCCAGCAATGACGTCGGCGCCGCTGCGTGGCGGCTGCGGCATGAACATGATCTCGGCGCGCGCGCCGATCTGCGTGACGTGCCAGGGCAGACCGGCCGCCGCGATCAGCCGGCGCGCTTCCTGCGCAAGCCAGGTCGCGGTTCCGATCATCCGCTCGTAATTCGCAGAGGTCAGCACCTTCTCCAGCACCGCGCGCATGGTCGCGACCGTCAGCGCGTTGCCGGCAAGCGTGCCGCCGAATCCAAGATGCGCCGACTGCCGCTCGCGCGGATTGACGTGGGGAACGAGTTTCCAGAGCCGCTCGGCGATCTCCTGGCTGAGACCGAATACGCCGGCAGGGATGCCGCCCGCGATCGCCTTGCCCGCGACGAAGATGTCGGGCTCGAGTCCATGGCTCTTCGTGTAGCCACCCGGCCCGCAGGACAGCGTGTGGGTCTCGTCGATAATGAGGACGGTGCCGGCGCGGCGCGTCAGCTCCCGCAACGCTTGGTGAAAACCGGGATCGACCGGGATCATGCCGAAATTTGTCATCAGCGGCTCGGTCAGCACGCAGGCGACGTCGCCATGGGCAAGTGCCGCCTCAAGGCCCGCGACATCGTTGAACTCGACGACCCTGCTCACCGCATCATGATCGATGCCGTTGGGATGGATCATGTTGCGCAGGCCGACCCGGCCGTCGCGGATCTCGATATGCGCCTCCTCGACGCCGCCATGATAGCAGCCGGAGAACACCAGCACCTTGCGCCGGCCGGTGATCATACGCGAGATGCGGATCGCGGCACGGTTGGCGTCGGTCGCCGACGTCGTCAGCGTCCAGTATTTCGGGCCGAAGCGCCGCGACAGCTCAGCGCCGACCCAGATACTGTCTTCCGTCGGCAGCATCATGGTCGCGCCACGCTTGAGCTGAGCGAGCGCCGCCTCGGTCACCGCCTCGGGCGCGTGCCCACACATGCCGCCGGTGTCGCCAAGGCAGAAATCGATGTAGTCGCGGCCGTCGATGTCCCGGATATGCGCGCCCTGCGCCTCCTCGGCATAAACCGGGAAGCCGCCGGCCCAGCGCCGCATCCAGTGCGACGGGCCGCCATAAAGATAATGCTGCCTTCCCTCCTGCCAGGCCGCGGCCGAGCGCGGGTGCAGCGCGCGAAAGCGCTCCTGCTCGGCATCGAGCAATCGGTTCAGAACGCCCGTGCGTTCGGCAGTTGCAGCTGTCATAGCGCGATCCAGGCGGTCTTGAGGTCGGTATAGGCGTCGAGGGCGTGCAGCGACTTGTCGCGTCCGAAGCCGGATTGCTTGAAGCCGCCGAGCGGCACCGTGATGTCGGCGCCGCCATAGGCGTTGACGTGCACGACGCCGGCCTTGATGGCGCGCACCATACGATGCGCCGTCGACAGACTTGCGGTCCACACCGCCGACGCAAGTCCATAGGGGGTCGCATTGGCGAGCGCTGTGGCATCTTCCTCGCCCTCGAACCGCGTCACTGCCAGCACCGGGCCGAACACCTCATCGCGCCAGACCTGCATCGACGGCGTCACGTCGGTGAGGATCGCGGGCGCCATGAAATTGCCGCCGCTCTCGACGCGGATCTGCTCGCCGCCGATCAGCCGCGTCGCGCCCTGCGCTTCCGCGCGGGCAACGGCATCCAGGTTCTTGCGCAACTGCGCCTTGCTCGCGATGGCGCCGATATCCGAGGTCAGTTCGAGGGGATCACCGACCGTTAGTTTTGTGGTGGCGTCGCGCAGCTCGGCCATGAAGCGATCATAGATCGAGGACTGCACCAAGAGCCGCGATCCGGCCACGCAGACCTGGCCGGAGTTTCGGAAGATCCCGCTCGCGGAGACCTTGGCCGCATGCTTGATGTCGGGCACATCGGCGAACACGACGTTGGGCGACTTGCCGCCAAGCTCGAGATGAACGCGCTTCAAGTTCGATCGCGCCGAGCATTCCAGGAGACGCCGGCCCACCGCACCCGAGCCGGTGAAGGCAAGCACATCGACATCCATGTGCAGCGCGAGCGCTTCGCCGGCCGTTGCGCCGCGGCCGGTGACGACGTTGAGCACGCCGTCCGGCAACCCCGCCTCGGTCGCGAGCTCGGCAAGCCGCAGCAGCGTCAGCGACGCCAGCTCCGGCGGCTTGACCACGACCGAATTTCCGGCGGCGAGCGCCGGGCCGATCTTCCACGCTCCGATCATCAGCGGGAAATTCCACGGCACGATCACGCCGACGACACCAAGCGGCTCGCGATGCACGAGCCCGAGCACATCGCCTGAGGTCGGCGCGATCTCGCCATAGACCTTGTCGATCGCCTCGGCGTAGTACCGGATGGTGCCGGCGGCCGAGAGCGGCTCGGCCTTGTAGGCCATGCTGATCTCGGTGCCGTTGTCGCGCACGCCGAGCACCGCAATCTCGAGCGCGTGCCGCTCGATGAGATCGGCGAACCGCAGCAACACCTTCTTGCGCTGCGCCGGCGCCGCGCGCGACCAGCTGCCCTGCTCGAAGGCCTGCCGCGCATGTCTGACCGCGGCGTCGACATCGGCCACGTCGCCGTCAGCTATGCTGGTCAATACCTTGCCGTCGATCGGCGACACGACATCAAGCCGCGCCTCGCTGATCGCCGGCGCCGGCCGGCCGCCGATGAAGAGCTGCTGAGCCGGAATGACGGCCACGCGTAGTCGATCGATCTGGGCTTGCTGCATGCGAGACAATTATGATGATGACAAAGGCGGCTTCCGAGCGAGACCGCTGGCACCGCGCAATCCTCGCCAAATCAAGGCTTTGGCAGCAATCAACCGATAGGTGGATGTCACGGCAAGGCGCGCCCCCATAGCGTGATCGCACGATGGCCGAGCGCTCCGCCTGCGTTATCCAAACCGGTTGTCACCATCCCTTACGCCTGCCGGCGAGCCGAAGGTCATGCCTGAGATGACGCAGCCCCGCATTCTCCTGATCGGAACGGGAGACACCAAGGCCGACGAACTGCTGTTCATGAGCGAGTGCATCGCCCGCGCCGGTGGCCGAACCATCATGATGGACATCAGCGTGCTCGGCGATCCGCCGTACCAGGCGGCACATGACAAGCACGCGGTGGCGGCCGCCGCACAGACCACGATCGAGGCGATCGCATCGAGCGGCGACGAGAATTCCGCGATCTCACTGATGGCGGTCGGCGCCGCCAATCTGGCGCGCGCGCTCGCGGAGCGCGATACCATCGACGGCGTGATCGCGATCGGTGGCACGATGGGCACCGACCTTGCGCTCGACGTCGCGCAGGCGCTGCCGCTCGGCCTGCCGAAGCTGATCGTCTCGACCGTCGCCTTCTCACATCTGATCCCGCCCGAGCGCGTCGCCGCCGATCTGATGATGATCCTGTGGGCCGGCGGTCTCTACGGCCTCAACGGCACCTGCACCGCCGTGCTGTCGCAAGCCTGCGGCGCGATCGTCGGCGCCGCCAGAAGCGCAATCAGGCCGCGCAAGGACCGGCCGGTCGTTGCGATCACCTCGCTCGGCAAGAGCTGCCTGCGCTACATGGTCGAGCTCAAGCCACAGCTCGAACGGCGCGGCTACGAGGTGGTCGTCTTCCACACCACCGGCATGGGCGGCCGCGCGATGGAATCGATCGCCGCGCAAGGTGGCTTTGTCGCGGTGCTGGACCTCAGCCTGCAGGAGGTCGCCAACCAGCTCACGGGCTCGGTGGTCAATTCCGGCGCTGACAGGCTGGAGAATGCGGGCAGAGCCGGCATTCCACAGATCGTCGCGCCCGGGGCGATCGACATGGTCGACTTCCCGGCATGGCTTGGGGTTCCGAACGAGCTGTCGGATCGTCCATTCCACGCGCATAATCGGCTGCTTGCGTCGGCAACGTCGGGATCCACCGATCGCCAACGGATCGCCCGCGCGATTGCCGGGAAACTGTCCCAGGCCAACGCTCCCGTTGCCTTCGTGCTGCCCGCCGGCGGCATCCAGCAATGGGATCGCGAAGGCGAAGCGTTGCACGATCCCGACGCCCTCGCCGCCTTCGTCGACGCCATGCGATCGGCGATCCAGGCGCCGGTCGAGCTGCACGAGATCAAGGATCACATCAACAGCGCCGCATTCAACGAAACGGTGCTCGGCATCTTCGACCGATGGGTCGCTGCCGGCATTGTCCCTCGCGGCCGCACCACGGCTGCCGCATGAGGAGGCCGCTTGCCCAGGCGCTGGTGCTCGACTTCGGCGGGGTAATCTCGAAGACATTGTTCGAGACCCACGACCTGACCGAGCGCACGCTCGGACTCGCCCCCTGCACACTGAAATGGCTCGGACCGTTCGCGCCCGACAGCGATCCGCTCTGGACGAGCATGCAGCTCGGCGAGATTTCGGAACGCGACTACTGGCTGACCCGCAGCCGCGAGGTCGGGCGCTTGGTCGGCGAGGACTGGCGCGACATGGAGACCTTTGTGAAACGCGCGCGCGGCGCCGATCCCGACACCGTGATCCGCCCCGAGGCAGCGCGCGCAATCACCCTCGCCGCCGATGCCGGGTACCGGCTCGCCATCCTCTCGAACGAGCTCGACCTGTTCTACGGCGCCGATTTCCGCAGCCGCCTCTCCATCCTCAAGCGCTTCGACACCATCGTCGATGCCACGCATACCGGAATCCTGAAACCCGACCCTCGCGCCTATCAAAGCGTGCTGGACGAACTGGCGCTGGAGGCAGACAATTGCGTCTTCGTCGACGACCAGCGCCGCAACATCGCAGGCGCCGCCGCATGCAACATGCGCACGGTGCTGTTCGATGTGCGCAATCCTGCCACGTCCTACAGCGAGGCGCTGCGGCATTTCGGGCTGCAATTCGACTAAAGCGTTTTCGAGCGAAGCGGGTACCGGTTCGCGTGAAGAAAACGCGTCAAGACCAGAATCTGGAGCTCGGTCCCGATTCCATCGGAACGAAAAAGGCTCCAACCGGACAGGGAACGATCATGCGCGACAGAAACTTCCTGGTTGAGAACAACGCCAAGCCGATCTGGCACCCGATGGCTCATCCCGCCGAGATGCGGGCGCAGCCGCCGCGGATCGTGATGAAGGGCGAAGGCGTCGAAGTCACCGATATCGACGGCAAGACCGTGATCGATGCGGTCGGTGGATTGTGGAATGTCAATCTCGGCTACAGCTGCGATCCGATCAAGCAGGCGATCGCGGACCAGCTCAGCGCGCTGCCGTATTATTCGGGCTTCCGCGGCACCTCATCCGGCCCCTCGATCGAGCTCGCCTACGAGCTCACCGAATGGTTCAAGCCGGAAGGCATGGTGCGCGCTTTCTTCACCTCGGGCGGATCGGACTCAGTCGAGACCGCGCTGCGGCTCGCGCGGCAATACTGGAAGATCAAGGGCCAGGCTGATCGCACCAAGTTCCTGGCGTTGAAGAAGGGCTATCACGGCACCCATTTCGGCGGTGCCTCCGTCAACGGCAACGCCAATTTCCGCCGCAACTACGAGCCGATGCTGCCCGGCGTGTTCCATATCCCCGCGCCGTCGACCTATCGCAATCCCTTCAACGAGACCGATCCCGCAAAACTCGCGCAGCTGTGCGGGGCGACGATGGAAGAGGAGATCGCGTTCCAGGGCGCCGACACCATCGCGGCCCTCATCATGGAGCCGGTGCTCGGGGCCGGCGGCGTGATCGTGCCGCCGGACAGCTTCATGAAGCTGGCCCGTGAGATCTGCAACCGTCACGGCATCCTGATGATCGCGGACGAGGTCGTCACCGGTTTCGGGCGCACCGGCGCATGGTCGGGTTCGCGGCTCTGGGGCGTGAAACCCGACATGATGACGATGGCCAAGGCGATCACCTCGGGCTATTTCCCACTCGGCGCGACGCTGATCGGCGAGCAGGTTGCGGAAGCTTTCGAGGCCGACACGACCACGTTCGGCTCGATCGGCCACGGCTACACCTATTCCGGCCATCCGGTCGGCTGCGCCGCGGGCCTTGCGGCGCTCGCCGAGACCCGCCGCCTCAAGCTGGACGAGAATGCCGCCGCACGCGGCGAGGACCTTGCGCGGGCACTTGCCGCGCTCAAGGCGAAGCACGCGCTGGTCGGCGACGTCAGAGGCAAGGGTTTGATGGCCGCACTCGAGCTGGTCGCCGATCGCGACAGCAAGAAGGCCGCCGACAAGAAGACGATGGCGAAGGTCGCCGATGCGGCCTACGAGGCCGGGGTGATGCTGCGCGTCTCCGGCAACAACCTGATCCTGTCCCCGCCCCTGATCCTGACGTCGGCCGACGTGCGGCGGATCGCCGAAGGAATCGACGCCGGCCTCTCAGCGGCCGGTTGACAGCACGCTGACGCAAGCCATGGCGCGCTCAAACAGCGCGCCATCCGCCTTGTCGCCGCGGTCGAGGCAATCGGCCAGCGACGCGGCCGACATACTCTGGTCGGTGCAGAAGATGCGCATGAAATCGGCCGCCAGCGCGACCTTGCGCGGCTCGGATTGGCGCTCCCAATCGTTGCTGCTCAGATAGAGCAAGGACGCATCGTCAACGCTGCTTTCAGCCGCCACGCCACGCGCGACCGGTCCGGTCGCCAATAGCGCCAGCAGCGCGCCGGCCACCGCTCCGATGCGATGCGCGCGGCCGCTCATTTCGTCTCCCTGGCATTCACCATCGGCGGCACGTCGAGCGCGGGATTGCGATCGAAGAAGTTGAACGGACGCAGCCGGAAGCCATGCCACAGGCCGGGCATAACCGGCCAATCCTCGGCGCGCGGCACGTGGCGGAAGCCGACCGTGTACCACAGCACGAGGTCGCGGTCCTCGATCGACCGCTTCGCCGCCGTCCATTTCGGCAGGCCGTCGACCTCGGGGTTTCCGTTCGGATACATGCCCGCGGCGTAGCGCTCGTCCTTGGCGTAGGCCGAGGTCCATAGCGTGTAGGCGCTGAAACCCGCGCGCAGCTGGATCGGATCGTCCTTGGCGAGCAGCGAGACGTCGGAGTGACCGGGCATCAGCTGATAGCTCGTGCGATAGCCGCGGCTGTTGGTCTTGCCTGTGCTCTCGATCCTGAACTGTGCCGCGTTCAGCGGCATGGTGATCGGCCCTTCGGTCGCAACCGGCCTGGTGTCGACCTGCCAGAGGCTCTTGCGCTGACCCTGCTCCAGCCTGCGGACATTGAAGCGATCCTCGACCAGCCGGTTCGAGGTGCCGTCGACGTCCATGTCGATCCGGAACGTCATGTAGTGATCGTGATTGACCGCGAGCAGCCGTTCGTCGACCAGCGTCCCAAAGGCGGTATCTTGCGCCGCCGTCGGGTCGCTCAGTGTCTTGCTCGCGACGCCCTTGGTCGCATCGATGCCGTAGGCACCGAGCCGCACATCGATATTGCCGGCACGGTCGAACACGTAGTCCACCAGATAGTCGTAATTGCCGACCACCGGCGCCATCCGCACCACCAGCTCGTTGTTCGGCCGCACGTCGGCGGTGTTGTTGATCAGCTCGCTGTGGCGCCAGATCGGATCGCCGGTCGGGCGCTCGAAGATGCAGACCGCGCCCTTGGAAACGACCGGCGCACCCTTGGTATCCGAGATCGTCAGGTCGAGATAATGCGCGCCTTCGGGACAATCCGCGCCGCGCTGCAATTCGCTGGAGAGCACGCCAAAGCCATACTCACCGATGTCCATATAGGCGCGGAACGACCAGGTCGGCGCCGGATCCATATAGGGCACGAACATCTCGCTCGCCGAAATCTGGTAGGCGATGTCGCGAAGCGTGCCGTGGTCGTCGTAGCGGATCAGCGACAGCACGGCGCCGACGCGCGGCTCGAGACGGACATGGAACAACCAGTTGTCCCAGTGGACCTGGCCGCCCTCCACCTTCACGTTGCTGCCTTCAGGCGCGGTGATTTCGATCGGCTTCGGTGGCTTGCGATATGTTCCGGAGTCGGCATAGGCGTGCGAGGGCGTCTGCGGCGGTGGCGGCACCACGCCGAGATCGGTCACCGACAGCACCGTTTTGCTCTTGAGATCGACCTGAGCGAACAGGTTCTCGATCGGCTTGCCCCAGAGATTGTTGGCGGCGCCCGTGGTGTCGACACAGGGAACGTTGAGCAGGCGGCGGCCTTTCAGGACCGGGTCGCTCACCGGACCGACCGTCAGCGGCAGACACATGACGTTGCGGAAATCGGTGATGCCGCGCTTGGCCATCGCGGCGATCCAGCGCGGGTCCTGCTTCGGCAGGTCGCCGGCGGAGATCAGCTCATCGATGGTCAGCGCAGCCTCGTGATCCCTGACTCCCTGCCAGCCGAGCAGGCTGCGCGCGGCGAGATCGACATGGGCCTCGTAGAGATGCGCGCCGCTCAGCAGCGTCGCGCTGGCCCGCCGCGTGAAGGGCTGTCCGGGCTTCCACGCCCGTACCTCGTCCTTGGGATCCTCCTCGACCGACATCGAGACGACCCGCGCCGAATCGTCGAGCTTGCCGGCGCCGCGCAGGATATCGGAGACCGAGCGGATTTCGTCGGTGGTGAGCCCGTCCATCGGGTGCGTTGCGGCCGCCTGCGGCCACATCCGCCGCTCGGCCTGCGCCGGCAGCGGCGCCGCCAATGTCGCGACCATCAGACTGGCCACTGCCCACACGCCATGCCTGAAAATCAGAGCCATTCCGCCCTCCACTCAAAGCCAGAACTGTCAGAATACAAGCAACGGTGGCGACGTGAAGGCCCGCTTCTTCATCCGGTAACCTGTTCCGACGCCGCCGGCAGGATCGCGGCGGCGGCCGGGCATGGCGCGGCGCGGTGTACATCGAGCAGCCGCACGCCGATGCGATCGCGCAAGGCCGGCCAGAGGCCGCGCGGCGCCACGATCATCACCACGACGGCGATGATGCCGAGCCCCACCAGATACCAGCCGCCGGATAGGCCGAGCGGTCCGGTCATCAGCTCGCGCAGGCCGAAGAAGATGATGACGCCGAGGATCGGGCCTTCCAGCGTTCCAATACCGCCGATGATCACGATAAACATCATGTAGACGGACCAGTTGACGTCGAAGGCCGCCAGCGGCGCGATGAACAGATTGCCCATGAAGCTGAGCGCGCCGGCAAGCCCACATCCCGCCGCCGAGAGCACGAAGGCGACGAAACGATTGTGCCGGACGTCAACGCCGACGCTCATCGCGGCAAGATCATTGTCGCGCACGCTCATCAGCCCGAGCCCGAAGCTCGACGTCATCATTCTGTACAGCGCCGCGATGGTCACGAGCGTCAGGCCGCCGGCGAGCCAGAACATCGTCGGCTCGAACCAGTCGAAATCGATCAGCTTGCTGGTCGCGAGCGGCACGCCCGACGTGCCGCCGACGGCCTGCGACTTCATCGTAAACGCGCCGATGATCTCGGCGAACACCCAGATCGCAATCGAGAAATAGGCGTCGCGAAGCCGAAACAGCGGAACGGCGATGATCGCTGCAACGGCGCCCGCCACCAGCGGCGCGACCGGCAGCACCCAGATCGGCGTAACCTCGAGCCAGCCCGAGGTCAGGAACAGCGCATAAGCGCCGAAGGCGATGAAGACCTGGTGGCCAAGCGAGACCAGCCCGGCATAACCCGCCAGCAGGTTCCACATCTGCGCCATCGTCAGCAAGAGCAGGCACTCGGTCGCGAGCCGCAGGAATCCCTCGTTCAGCACGAAGGGCGCGCCGGCAATCACCGCGACGAGCACGATGGCAGAGGCCGCAAGAATGGTACGTGTCGGCATCGGCATCACACCCTGCTCGACACGAGACCCGACGGGCGGATCAGCAGCATGATGAAGAACAGGAGGTGCGCATAGAGCAGCCCGGCATTCGGATCGATTTTCAGCCCGATCAATTGCGCCATGCCGAGCGCGATGCCGCCGAGCAGCGCGCCCCAGAACGAGCCGAGCCCGCCGAGCACCACGACCTCGAACGCGATCAGAAGCCGCTCGGCGCCCGAGAACGGCGTGAAGCTCGAACGCACCGCCAGCAGCACGCCGCCGATCGCGCCGAGCGCGAGCGACAGGCCCATGACATAGTTATAGACCCGGTCCGGCTTGACGCCGGACAGCCGGACGATATCGCGGCGGTCGGCGGTGGCGCGCACGATCCGGCCGAACTCGGTATGACGCAACACGAGCTGCAGCGCCATGAACAGCAGCGCGGCCAGCACCAGTGTCAGCAGCGGCATGATGCCGATATTGAGGCCCGCGATCTCGAGGCTGGCGCGCGAGAGCTCGCCGACCTGGAGGCTGCGCACGTCGGCGCCGAACACCTCGACCATCACGTTGCGCAGAATGACAGAAACGCCGAAGGTCAGCAGCAGCGGCGATAGCGGATCGGGCGAGGTCACCACCCGGTTGACGATGGCGGCCTGGTAGAGCCATCCGACCGCAAAGGACAGCGCGATCACTGGGATCAGCATCAAGAGGGGCGAGACCTGCGGAAACAGGTTGGCCAGCAGCACGGCGCAGAACGCGCTCAGCACCATGAACTCGCCATGGGCGATATTGACGACGCGCATCACGCCGAACACCAGCGCGAGCCCGATGCCGAGCAGCCCATAGAGCCCGCCGAGCAGAGCCCCGTTGATCAATGTCTCAACCCAGATCATGTCGTGCCAATCCTGGCTAGTTACCGAAATAGGCGTGCGTTAGCTGCTCCGGCTGCAACCCTTGCGCCGGGCCGGTCAGCGACACCCGCCCCTTCAACAGGCAATAGATCCGCTCCGAGGTCGCGAGCGCACGCTTGACGTCCTGCTCGACCAGCACGACCGCGGTGCCCTCGCGGCGGATGTCGGCAAAGGAGCGGTAGATCTGCTCGACCACGACCGGCGCGAGCCCGAGCGAGATCTCGTCGCACAGCAGGAGCCGCGGGTTCGACATCAGCGCGCGGCCGATCGCCGCCATTTGCTGCTGGCCGCCGGAGAGCTGGCCGGGAAACATCCGCCGCCGCTCCTCGAGAATCGGGAACAGGTCGAACACCCGCCGCAGGGTCCAGCTGCCTTTGCGCCGGTTGACGCTGCCCATCAAGAGGTTCTCCTCGATCGTCAGCGAGTCGAACAGCAGGCGGCCCTCGGGCACCATGATGAGGCCGAGCCGCGACACCTCTTCCGCCGGCATCTGCGAGATATCGATGCCGTCGAACTGCACGGCCCCGCGCCGCTCCTCGTTGAGACCGACCAGCGCCTTCAGGAACGTCGACTTGCCGGCGCCGTTGGCGCCGACCAGCGCCACCGCCTCGCCGTCCGCGACGGTGAAGTTCATGTCGAACACGGCTTGCAGATCGCCGTAGAAGATTTGCAGGCCGTTCACATCAAGCAACGCCATCGGCCTTCAATCCCATGTAGATCTCGCGCACCACGGCGCTGTCCATGACCTCGGCCGGCGGTCCCTCCAGCACCTTGCGGCCGAAGTCGAGCACCAGGATGCGATCCGACACCGCGCGCAGCGCGTGCGGAATGTGCTCGATCCAGATCGTGGCATGGTCGGCCTTCACCGACTGGATGATGGCAACGAGGCGCTCGACCTCGGGCTCCGTGAGACCGGCCGCGATCTCGTCGAGCAGGATCAGTTTCGGCTTCGAGGCCAGCGCCTTGGCGAATTCCAGCCGCTTGCGGTCGATCAGCGGCAATGCGCCGGCGAGCTTGTCCGCCTTGGCGTCGAGCCCGGTGCGCTGCAGCACCTCCATGGTCCAGCTCGATGCCGCCTCGCCGGTGAGGCCGGCGCCGTAGGATGCCGCGACCAGCGCGTTCTCATAGACCGACAGATGCGGGAACGGCTGCGGAATCTGGAACGCTCGCCCGAGCCCCATCCGCGCCCGGCGGTGCGGCGGCAGGCCTGATATCTCCCTGTCGTCGAGCATGATCGAGCCGCCGTCGGCCGTGAGCAGGCCGACGATCAGGTTGAGCAGCGAACTCTTGCCGGCGCCGTTCGGGCCGATCACGCCGAGGCACTCGCCGCGCGCCAGCGCGAAGCTGACATTGTCGGCGACCACGATCTCGCCGAAGCGCTTGGACAGCCCGCTGACGCGCAGAAGCGGTGCCATCTCAGGCCAGCTTGGAGAGCAGCTGGAGATCGGCCTGCTTCGGGATGAACGGTGCCGTTCCGTTGTGCACGATCAGGAGCTCGTATTTCGACTTGCCGCCCTTGGCCTTGCGCCATTGCCCGCCCGACAGCGAGGTCACCGCGACGTTCTTGATCGGGCTGTCCTTGAACTTGACCCGGCCGACCACGGTCTCCATGTCGAGGCCGGCGATCGCATCTCGCAATGAGTTCTTGTCCTTGGGATCGCTGTTCTGCAACGCCGCGAGCCCGACCTCCCACAGCGCATGGGCGTAGCCGATCGGCTGGGTCCACTGCTTGCCTGTCGTCTTCTCCCACTCCGCGGCGAGCTCGCCAGCGCTCTGCCCGGTCAGCGAGGACTTGAACGGATAGGCCGGCGTCCACCACACCTCGGTCGACATGCCGTCGCCGCGATCGCCGAGCGCATTCACCGCAGCCGGGAACAGGAAGGCCGCCGCCACCGTGCAGATCTGCGGCTTGAAACCGGCCTGCGCCGCCTGATTCCACAGCGTCACCCAGTGATTGCTGAAGGTGAAGCCGGAGACGATGTCGACGCCGTTGTTCTTGAACAGCGCGATCTGGTTGGTGAAGTCGTCGGTCGCGATCTGGAATTTGCCGGCCGAGAACTCCTGATAGCCCGCTCCCGAGATGCCCGCCGGCAGGCCGAGCTTCGGATCGGAGAACGCCTGGCCCGGCGGGTTGTCGATGTAGAGCGTGCCGACCTTCTTGTTGGTGTCGACCGACTGCCACATGCCCAAGAAATTTTTCGCAACGTCGTCGGCGCCCCAGAAGAAATGGTAGCTGTAGGGAAAACCCTTGTCCGGCGTCGACTTGCGCGGGAACATCCAGCCCTGCCACGGCACCATGGTCGAGATGGTGGGAATGCCGCGGGCGTCGGCGAGCTCCTGCACCGGCGGCTGGGCGTCGCCGTCCTCGATCAGGATCAGGTCGCACTTCTCACGCAGCACCAGCTCGCTCGCGATCACCGACGAGCGGTTCGGATCGGATTGATTGTCCTTGAACACCAGCTCGACCTGATAGGTCTTGCCGCCGATCTTCAGACCATCCTTCAGCCGCGCCTTGATGCGCTCATGGATCCAGGGATCGGGCTCGGCGAACTGCGCGCGGACGCCGGAGAGGCAGCCGACCCAGCCGATCTTGATGGTGTTGCCGGCAGCCCGCGCGACATTGACCAGCGGCACGTTCATCGCCGATGCCAGACCGGTGGCACCGGCCGCTTTCAAGAGCGTGCGCCGATTGAGCCGGCCGGATGCCGTATTGTTCTTTGTCTCAGTCATGTCCCTCTCCCTCCACAACCAATGAAAATGCCTGACCGCGGCTCACGCAGCAGATCGCTGGATCGCCGCACGGCTCACCGCGGCGAATTTGCACAAGGTGTTTTCGATGATCTGGCGCGGGATGCCGCGCACGATGAAGACGAGCCGCGAGCGCCGGTCCGCCGACGGCCAGCCGGCAAGCGCGATCGGCGGATGGAACACGTGCTGCACGCCGTGCACCACCATGGGCGCGTCGGGCTGCCCGGCGACATGCACGATCGCCTTGAAGCGCAGCAGGTCCTCGCCTCTAAGCGCCGCGACATAATCGAGCCAGCGCGCGAACGCCTCCCGCTGGATCGGCTCGTCGATGATCAGGCTGTAGGACGATACGCCGGTGTCGTGCGCGTGGTGACTGTGGTGGCTGCACGCCTCGCCGTCGCAATGGTGATCCCCGTGATGGTGCGGCGTGTTCGCCGCCTGCGCTGCCAGATCGAACCAGCGCACCACATCAGCGGAGCGCGCCGCCGGATCGAACAGCCCGGCATCGAGGACTTTTGCCGGATCGACGATCCCGTTCCGCACGTGTGAGCGCGTTGCGACCGGATTGATCGCCGCAAGCTGCGCATCGAGCCGCGCCAGTGCATCATCGGCGGCAAGGTCGGTCTTGGTCACGAGCAGCCGGTCGGCGACGGCGATCTGCCTGACGGCTTCGCTGTGCGCCGCAAGAGTGTGCGTACCATTAACCGCATCGACGGTCGCGACCACGCCGTCGATCCGGTAGCGGCCGACGATATCGGACGCCGTCATCAGCGTGTGCAGCACGGGCACGGGATCGGCGAGCCCGGTGGTCTCGACCAGCACCCGGTGGAATGGCGGGATCGTGCCGTCAGCGCGGCGCGATGCGAGGTCGGCCAGCGTCTCGATCAGGTCCTCGCGCACCGAGCAGCAGATGCAGCCATTGTCGAGCAGCGCCAGGCGGTCCTCGCTGCTCTCGACCAAAAGGTGATCCAACGCCACCTCGCCGAACTCGTTGATGATGGCGACGACGCCATTGAGCTCTGGCTGGCGCAGCAAATGGTTCAGCACCGTGGTCTTGCCGCTGCCGAGGAAACCGGTCAGCACCGTGACCGGGATCTGATCCGCCGTGCCCATCACGAGCCCCGCTCGTAAACCTTGCGGCCCTCGAAGAAGGTCAGCTCGACCCGCGTATCGGCCAGTTGATCCGGCGGGATGTCGAAGATCATCTGGTCGAGCACGATGAGGTCGGCGGATTTGCCGACCTCGATCGAGCCGATCGACTGGCCGAGGCCGGCCGCGCGCGCGGCGTCGATTGTGTAGATGTCGATCACGGTTTTGAGGTCGAGCGCCTGCTCCGCCCACAGCGACTTGCCCGGAAAATCTCCGGTCGGATTCTGCCGCGTCACCATGCCCTCGATGCCCTGCCAGGGGTCGGGGATCGGGATCACCGGCCAGTCCGAGCCGCCGGCCATCAGTGCGCCGGCTTCCTTCAAATCCTTGTTCGGCCAGAAGCGCTGCGCGCGCTCCTCGCCCATCGCGGCCTTGTGCGCCTCGAGGAAGATGGTCGGATACCAGATGATCGGCGACAGGTCGGCGGCGACGCCGAGCTCGGCGAAGCGCTTGACATCGTCGGGCGCGATATAGCTCGCATGCGCGATCTGATGGATCAGATGGGTCGGGCCGTTGAAGCTGCGCACGACATCGATGGCGTCGAGCGCCTGCGTCACCGCGGCGTCGCCCGCGCAATGGATCTTCGCGGCAAGGCCGAGCTTCTCGCAGCGCCCGAGCCAACGGATCAGGTCCGGCACGGTCAGCATGGTGGAGCCGCGGAAGCAGCAGCCGCGCACCGGGTCGGCCACATACGGCTCGTGAAAGGCCGCGGTCTTGGCGCCCGGCACGCCGTCGAGGAACACCTTGACATAATCGGGCTTCACATGCGCACCGCGGTAATCCTCGCGCAGCGCGAACAGCTCCTCGCCAGCCTTGCCGAACATGAAGCCCGGCTCGACCACCGGCATCGCGCACACCGCCCAGGCGGTCAGCTCGCCGCGGTCGTCGAGCCCCTTCAGCGCCGCCATGATCGGCTGCATGCTGGCAGCGTCGATGAAGGCGGTGACGCCATAGGCGTTCAGCACCGAGATCGAGCGCGCCACCGCCGCGCGGTCCATCTCGGCCGTGTAGTGGCCGGAGGCCGCGAGCGCCCGCTCGACCAGGCCGGAGGCGGCCTCGATCATGATACCGGTCAGCGTTCCGGTCTTGAGGTCGCGGCCGATTTCGCCGTCGGTCGGATCAGCCGTGTCGGCCGCAACGCCGGCCAGCCGCAGCGCCGCCGAGCTCGCCCAGCGATTATGATAGGTGTCGTCGCGCAATACGACGGGATGCCCGAGGCAGGCAGCGTCCAGCAGCGCGCAGGACTCCGCGGTGTTCATCTCGTTCAGGAGATTATTGCCGAACTGCCCGCCGACGATCCAGGCGCCCGGCGCAGCCGCTGACGCGGCCTTGTGCAGGGTTTCGGCGATCCTTGGAATGCTGTCGGCGTTGGAGAAGCGCAGCTCGTAAAGATCGGCCTGTCCACCCATCATGATGTGATTGTGGATGTCGACGATCCCCGGCATCGCCATGCGTCCGCCGAGATCGACGGTCGCCGTTTCCTCGCCGATGAGCGCCGCGACGTCGCGTTCCTCGCCCACCGCGATGAACCGGCCGGCCTTGACGGCTGCGCAGCTTGCCCAGGGCTGCCCGCGGTTCGACGTGTAGATCCGGCCGTTGCGGAAGACCGTGTCGGCGAATGTCCTGTTCATACAGATCAAACTTCTCGATTGGGAAAGCCTGGAGCGATCAGCCTCTCACCGTGCGGTGCACAAGGCTGAACCGCGCACGACGCCGGCATGATGGCCAAACGTTCGGCATGTCGGCATTTGGAACAATCCACCGTCCGGTGGATGCTCCGCCGCTTCCCCGCGAGCGCAGGGCTATTGCGTATTGCCTGCCTCCGCAGGGGCGCACTGCCAAAACATCGAAAACAACCCCATGCACAGTAGCCGGCGGCGTGCCGGCACTCGACATGGCGACTTGACATGTCGGGCAAATCAGCGTTACTATTCTATTATTCCGAAACCGCGCGACGCGCCTCAGAACCCTAGCGCCAGTCCGTCCTTGCGGTGGTCCGAAGCGCCGAACAGGACGCCGCGGGCGTGGTCGATGCGGATCGCCTGACAGCCGCCGATCGGCTCCTCCGAGAACCGCGCATCGTGGCCGCGGGCGCGAAGGTCGTCGCGTATCCCGGGAGAAACGGTCGTCTCCAGCGACAGCGCGCCGTCGAAGGCAAAGGAGCGCGGCGCCTCGGCCGCGGCCTGGATGTTCATCTTCATGTCGAAGATGTTCGACAGCAGATTGGCGTGGCCCGCGGCCTGGTAATGCCCGCCCATCACGCCGAACGACATCACGGTCTTGCCGTCCTTGCGCAGCAGGCCCGGAATGATCGTATGCATCGGCCGCTTGCGCGGCCCGAGCGAATTGAGATGTCCCGGTTTGGCGCGAAAACTCCAGCCGCGGTTGTGCAGCAGGATGCCCGATTTCGGGGCGTAGATGCCGCTGCCGAACGGATAGAACAGCGAGTTGATCAGCGATACGGCGTTGAGATCGCGGTCGACCACCGTGACATAGACGGTGTCGCGATGCTCGATATCGTCCCAGGCCACGGGCGCGGATGAGCGGCCCATGTCGATCTTGCCACGGATTCTCCCGATATAGTCGTCGGCAAGGAATGCGGCCGGATCGACCTTGCTGGTGGCGGGATCGCAAAAGAAGGCGTCGCGCGCGCGGTAGGCCGCCTTGGTGGCTTCAGCCAGCAGATGGATGCGATCGGCCTCTCCGAGCTTGCCGACATCGAAGCCTGCAAGCGTCCGCAGGATCATCAGTGCGGCCAGGCCCTGCCCGTTCGGCGGGCACTCGACCACGTCGTGGTCGTGGTAGCGCGCCGAGATCGGGTGCACATAGTCGGAGGCTTGGGCGGCGAAATCGTCGGTGCTGTGGGCGCCGCCCAGGGCACGCAAGATAGCCACCATCTCGTCGGCAGCCTCGCCCGTGTAGAACGCGTTGCGTCCGTGCTGCGCGATCCGGCGAAGGGTGCGGCCGAGCGCGGGTTGCGTACGGATGTCGCCGACCTCAGGCGCCTTGCCGCCGGGCAGGAACTGCGCCGCCGCATTGCCGTCGATCTCGATCCGGGCCCGGAAGCGGCGCCAGTCCTCCGCGACGCGGGGCGTCACGCAAAAGCCCCGCTCGGCAGCCGCGATCGCCGGTCGGAAGATCTCCTCCAGGGACCTGCTGCCATGATCGGCGACCAGCCGGCACCACGCATCGATCGCGCCGGGCACGGTGACGGCCTCGGGCGCGGTCGGCGGAATGTCGCGCGCGCCGCTCGCGGCAAATTTCTCGGCATCGGTTGCGGCCGGCGTGCGGCCCGAGCCGTTCAGCGCGATCGGCTCGCCGGCGTCAGGCGAATACAGCGCGAAGCAGTCGCCGCCGATCCCGGTCATCTGCGGCTCGACGACGCCCTGCACCGCGACCGCCGCCACCGCGGCATCGACGGCATTGCCGCCGGCCTTCAGCATCTCGACCGCGGCCAGCGTCGCCTGCGGGTGCGAGGTCGCGGCCATGCCACGCTCCGCAACCGCCACCGAACGGCCGATGGCCATGAAATCGCGCATGTCGTTTCCTTCAATGTTGTGAGCGGCCGCCGCTCGCCACATTGTCGAAAACGACACCGGTCCTCGCGGAGGACTCTCGTTTGGCCACCGGGCAGGCAGCAATCCACCCAACGGTGGATCGGTGAATACGGACGAGGGTTGTCACGCCTCTCGGACGCGGCGGATTGATCCGGCGGCAACCGGGCAAAACCTGTCAAACCTGCGCGTGAGGAATTCTTTCGGCCTATCTGAATAGTTGCGTGCTCGGCGGCAATTCTGTGGTGGGTAACTGGTTGCCAAGCCCGGAGCGCGATGGCACGCTGCCACGATCAATTTAGCTCATGTCGATTGCCAATGCCGATGTCATCTCTCAGAGAGCTTCATGGCGCCAGGCGAAGTCGGTTCGGTTGGGGGGCTGGTTGGTTACGCATTGCCTCGTCTCTGGTCTCACTGTCATGCTGCGCCGTCGTTCACGACGTGCGTGCGGCGTCGCCCAATGAGGAGTCGAGCCGACCCGTGACGGCATCCGAACCGTCGGCTCAATCCGATGCCGACGGAGGTGTCTTGCCGGATGCGGACCGAGCGTCGCCCGAGGCTCCGTCGACGACGCCAGGCGAGAAGCAACCTGAGCAGGTATCCACGGCCAACGTTGCCGGCTCGTTCAAGGTCGCCCCGGACAATATTGATACAGTTCTGGTCCTGGACGAATGCTTTGTTGCCGAGGCGTGCATCGACCGGTTCCTTGGCGCGCTCTACACGCGAGCGCCGAAGACCGACTGGATCGTCGTGTACGAAAAAAAGGACGTGATCATCAAACGGAAGCGCAAGCTGATCACGGTCACGCGCAGCATCCCGAGGCGGGTCGAAAATGACTTCGGATGGAAGGACCCCAGGGCGGCAGAAAGAGCCCGCATGCCTCTGATGGATTACGTGATCGGAGGGATGGATCGAGCCTTCAAGCAAAAGCTGTTCTATATGCTCCACGCAGCGGAGCAGGCCGGACTGGCACCCGGGATCACAAGCGGATTTCGCGACGACTACCGCCAATCGATTGCAAGCGGGCTGAAGGCCGCAAATGACAAGTCCTATCACGGCGGCAGCTCGCGTGGAGGCTATGGTCACGGGCTCGCCGCAGACGTCGTCAGCATGAATGGCGGGAGCAAGGAGGAGCGTGCAACCGAGACCAAGCGATTATGGAAATGGATCGACGAGCACGAAAAGCAGTTCGGAGTCGGACGTCCATACTTGAATGGAGACCCAGCGCATCTCGCACCGGTCGATGGTCGGGAGTATGCTGCTCATCGTACGGTATCAAGGCACACAAAGCTGGCCGGCAAGCGACATACCCGAATCGCAGCATCTTCCAGACATGGCGTGACGACGCGCGCAAAGTCAAAGGCAGCGTCGAGGGCCGCGACGACGAAACTCAGCTCGCGCCTCTGATTGGCCTACCCCTCCTGCGCTTCGTGCGCTCCGGCGCGCCCCAGCTCAGGGGGTGAGCTGGGGCTGACGGCGGCTTCGGAGGCCGTAGCGGCCAGCCTCCGTCCATGACGTTACGCCTCTCCCCGGACTCTCATCTACCAGGAACCGCGATTGCTGCGCCGCGCTACTACTTCTGCGCTGTGGAGCTTGCTTGCCGCTGAATCTGTTACTCGGGGCTAGTCCAGAATGGCAATTGCCGCGTGCGCTTGTCGATCTATCATGTCCCCAGTCGTGCGGATTGGCCGACATTTTGCCCACACCCGACCATGCACCTCGCGCGATCAGGGATCGCCGCTTCGGCCCACGGAGCGACGGTCCCGCCCAATTCCGGAAACGACAGATCAGTTCGACGGGCAACTCAGCAAATCCTGTCAATCCTTCACGCGAAGAATATTTCGCTTTGTCAGAAGCGCCACTCGATCACCCGCATGCGCATGCGCGGGTGATGACACCGAAGAAGGGTGCGCAGTAGCGGTGCGTTGTCTCGCGCGAGAAGCATCCTCATCGTCGTCCTGGCGAAGGCCGGGACCCATAACCACTGAAGATGATTGTTGTGCGACGCTGGGGCCACGGCTTTCCTCACCAACCCAGTCCTGTGGTTATGGGTCCCGGCCTTCGCCGGGACGACACGTGGAGGGAGCTGTGTGCTGGCATATTCTTCGGTGTCATCGCCCGGCTCGACCTGGCGATTCAGTGTGCCGCGGCCTCTCGATTCAAGCACAGGCATCTCTGGAATACTGGATCCCCGCATGCGCGCATTCGCGGGTGATGACACCGCGCCGCTTGACATCTTGAATTGCGATTCATCCTCATCGACGTCCCTGCGAAAGCAGGGACCCATAACCACCGATGTTTATCGTTTCACGACGCTGGAGTAACGAATCCCGTTCACAATCCGCCGCAGCGTATGAGTCCCTGCTTTCGCAGAGACGACGTGCTGGAAGAGCCGCGGGCTCTAATCGACAGCCCGCGCCTCAATGCGGCCGCGACATCATCGCCACGACGGCGGAGCGGGTCTCGACGCCGAGCTTTTCGAAGATATGGATCAGATGCGTCTTCACCGTCGCGAGGCCGATGTTCAGGCACTCGCCGATCTCGCGGTTGGTTCGGCCGCAGCACAACAGCTCGACGACTTCCATCTCGCGCGAGGTCAGGCCAAAGCGCGCCGGCTCGTCGGCATTCGACGACAGGCGACTGGTCAGGTTGAACTCGAGATAGTCGTGGATCTTCTCCGCAATGTGCATGCTGCCGTCGGGGATCGCGCAGCCCGGCGCCCACAGCACGCTCATTCCGGCGACGATGCGGTCGTTGCGGCGGAAGAAGAACTCGATCATGTCGGCGACGCCGCATTGGCCGGCGAAGGCGCGGTAGGTCGCCGCCTCCTGGATCGCGCATTGGTCGAGCGCCGTGCTCAGCCGCGCAATCGGCCGGTTGCTCGCCGAGCGCGGATGCAACGGATCGAGCCGGTTCATGCCGGCAAGATACTGGTCGTGGAAACTCGGCGGCACGTTGCTAGAGAGCACGAAGCGGTTGAGGGTCAAATTGCCGTCGACCTCGTAGAACGCGGTCGCCGACCCCTCGAGAATGCCGCGCGCGAACTGAATGGCCTGCGTGGTTGCCGGATCCGGTCGGCCCAGAAGCGCGATCATGACCTACCTCCCGATGTTTCCCGATGGCGAACGTCTGCGCGTCGCGTAACCGTCACGCTGAGGCACGCGCGAGCCATAGTCAAGCAAATTGCGGGCCAAACGCACGAAGCGCACATCCGGGGAAACGGTTACGCCGAAGTAACCCAACGGCCCCCTCCACCATCCGGTTGATTGCGAGCGACGCGAGCCATGCGGAACTTTCGCGCATCATCCGATGTCATTGCTGGATCAAGAATGAATTCGCGTCGCATCATGGCCGCCTTCCCGTCGGCGGCCGACGAACAGGTCACGCTCGCCAACTGGCGCCAACATCCCTTCAACGAGTGGGCATTCCGCAATGTCCGCGAATTGCTGCCCACCGCGAACATCGCGCGCGCCGCAGCGCCGGCGCCACTGTCCTTTGCGCCGCGCTATCTCGACGACCTCAGCTTCGCCAACCCGCGCGGCGAGCCGATCGGCGTCGGCGAGGCGCTGCGCGCCAGCCACACCGACGGCATCGTGGTGTCGCATCGCGGACAGATCGCGTTCGAATGGTATGCCCATGGCCTGACGCCCGATACCCCGCACCTGATCTTCTCCGTCAGCAAGTCGGTCGCCGGAACGCTCGGCGGCATCCTCGCCGATCAGGGCAAGCTCGACCCCGACGCGCCGGTGACGCGCTACATCCCGGAGATGGAGGGCTGGGTCTATGGCGGCGACTGCAGGGTGCGGCATCTGCTCGACATGAGCGTCGGCATCCGCTTCGACGAGGATTACATGGCGCGCGACGGCGACGTCATGAACTACCGGCGCTCGACCGGCTGGGAGCTGCCCGATCCGGCGATTCCGCCGAGCAATCTGCGCGACTATCTGCGCACGCTGCGACCGAACGGCGCACCGCATGGAGAGACCTTCCACTACGTATCGACCAACACCGATGTGCTCGGCTGGGTTTATGAGCGCGCCTGCGGCATGTCCTACGCAAAGATCCTCTCCCACTATCTGTGGCAGCCGATGGGCGCCGAGCACGACGCCTACATCACGGTCGATTCACGCGGTGCCGGCCGCGTCGCCGGCGGCATCTGCGCGACACTGCGGGATCTCACCCGGTTCGGCGAGATGATGCGCAATCACGGCATCAGCAACGGACGACAGGTCGTCCCCGGCTGGTGGATCGACGACATCAGGCAGAACGGCAATGCCGAGGCCTGGTCGCGCGGCGACCTGACGAAAGTGTTTCCAAACGGCAATTACCGCAACAAGTGGTACACGCTCGATCGACGTGAAACACCGTTTGCCGCGGTCGGCATTCATGGCCAGTGGATCTACATCGATCCGGCCAATGAGACCGTGATCGCACGCGTCTCCTCGCAGCCGCTGCCGATGGATCTCAATCTCGATCACATGTGGATGCGCGGCTATCGCGCAATCGCGGCCAGGCTTGCCGGCAAGAGCTGACCGATTGCGACAGGGGGACACCATGGGACCACCGATCAACCGCCGCCGTCTGTTGCAGATCAGTGCGGGAGCAAGCCTCGGCATTGCGATGCCGCGCATCGCGCGGGCCAGTTCGAAGACGATCACGGCCGTCATGCACGCGCCGCTGCGCGCCACCGACCCGATCATGACGACGGCGTGGACCGCGCGCAACCACGGCTACATGATCTACGACACGCTGTTCTCGACCAATTCGAAATTCGAGATCAAGCCGCAGATGGTCGAGGCCTGGGAGGTCTCCGCCGACGGCCTGACCTACACTTTCCGCCTGCGGCCCGGCCTCAAATTCCATGACGGCAGCGCGGTGACGTCGGCCGACGTCATCCCTTCGCTGCAGCGCTGGGCCAAGCGCGACACGATGGGCCAGAAACTGTTCGAATTCGTTGCCGAACTGAAGGCGGTCGACGAGCGCAGCTTCCGCATGGTGCTGAGGGAGCCATGCGGCTTCGTGCTGGCGGCGCTCGGCAAGCCAACCGCCAACGTGCCCTTCATCGTGCCGGCGCGGATCGCCGCGACGCCCGCCGACCAGGCCATATCAGATCATCTCGGCTCCGGACCGTTCCGCTTCGTGACGGCGGAATTCCAGCCCGGCGTCAAGGCCGCCTATGAGAAAAACCCGGACTACGTTTCCCGCGACGAGCCGTCCGACGGCACCGGCGGCGGCAAGGTCGTCAAGATCGGCCGCTACAAATGGATCAGCGTGCCGGATTTCCAGATCGCGACCAACGCGCTTGTCAACGACGAGATCGACTATTTCGAGGTGCCGCCGCACGACCATCATCCGATGCTTGCTCGCGCCTCCAATGTCGAGCTGACCGATTACAACACGCTCGGCTTCTCCGGCATGTGCCGGATGAACTGGCTGGTGCCGCCGTTCGACCGGCCGGAGATCCGCCAGGCCGTGCTGCACGCGGTGAACCAGAAGGACTGGCTCGACACCCAGGTCGGCAATCCCGATTACTACAAGATCACGCCGGCAATCTTCGTCGCCGGCACGCCGTTCGAAAGCGCGGTCGGATGGTCGACCAAGGCGGACACCGCGAAAGCCAGGGAGTTGCTCAAGCAGGGCGGCTACAAGGGCGAGCAGATCACGATCCTGCACGCGACCGACGCGCCGATCATCACCGCGCTCGGCACGGTCACCGCCGAGGCGCTGCGTTCGATCGGCATGAACGTCAACCTGCTGGCGATGGATTGGGGTTCGGTGGTGGCGCGGCGCGCCAAGCAGTCGATGCCGGCCGAGGGCGGCTGGTCGCTCTACCATTCGACCTGGGCCAGCGCCGACCTTGTCAATCCGATCGGCAACGCCTGCGTTAACGGCAAGGGCAAGAACGGCGGCTTCTTCGGCTGGGTCGAGGACGCCGAGCTCGAGCGGCTGCGCGACAGCTTTGCCCGCACCGCGGCGCCGCCGGACCAGAAGGCGCTGGCCGACAAGATCCAGGCACGCGCCTACGAGGTGGTCACCCACGTCCCGACCGGGCAGTACAATCAACCGGCCGCGACGCGCAAGGCGCTGAAGGACATCGTCCGGGCGCCGGTGCCGCTGTTCTGGAATGTCGACAAGACAGGCTAGCGGTGCCTATTCGATCGGCGGCCGCCGCGCATGCCAGTCCGTCACCGACTGGAACGCGGCGCCGGCGCGGACCAGCACGTCTTCGGACAGATGTGGGCCGACCAATTGCATGCTGAGCGGCATCTGGTCCGAGGCCATGCCCATCGGCAAGGTAATAGTCGGGCTGCCCGAGAAATCGAACACCGCCGTGAAGCGCAGAATGCTCAGGAGGATATTGGGGTCGGCACCGTATTCGCTCATCTTGGTGAGCGTCGGAATCGGTACCGGCATCGTCGGGATCAGCAGCAGGTCGATATCTTCGAACATGGCGGCGAGGCTGCCGCTGAACTTCAACCGTTCATGATGGATCGCGGCAATATCGACGCCGCTCGTCGCCCGGCCCTGCTCGATCAGCTGCGCGAGATCGGGTCCGTATTCCGACTTGCGCGACGGGTAGGTGTCCAGATGCGCCTCAGCCGTCTCGACCGAGCACATCGCAATCCACTGGCTGACGAGCTTCTGGTAAGGCGGGAAATGCACCTCGCGGATGTCGGCGCCGAGATCGGCGAGCGTGCGCTCGGCTTGCACCAGCGCAGCGACGACCTGCCGGTCGATGCCCTCCTGGGCGTACCTGCGGTCAACACCGATCCTGAGGCCCCTGATGCTGTCGCCCGCTCCAGCCAGATAGTTCGGCACCGGAGCCCGCAAGGCGGTCGGGTCGTTGATATCAGCGCCCGCGATGACGCCGAGCATCGCCGCGGCATCCGCAGCGCTGCGGCACATCGGCCCGACGTGATCGAGCGAGTCGGCCAGCGGGAAGACGCCGTGCCGGCTGACCCGCCCCCAGGTCGGCTTGATCCCGGTCAACCCGCAGGTCGCCGACGGAAAGCGGATCGAGCCGCCGGTGTCGCTGCCGATCGAGCCGTAGCAGAGCCCCGCTGAGGTCGCGACGCCCGATCCGGTCGAGGAGGAGCCGACCCAGTAGTTCACATTCCACGGGTTGAGCGGCGCCTGGATTGCAGGATGGTGGCTGGTATAGGCCCCCTCCGTCATCTTCAGCTTGCCGAGCGTCACCGCGCCGGCGACTTCGAGCCGGTCCACGATCGTGGCATTGAAGGACGGTACGAATTTAGCGTGAATCGTGGTGCCGCCCGCGGTCGGTGCAAACGAGGTGTAGCAGAGGTCCTTCAGCCCGATCGGAACGCCATGCAGCGGGCCACGCCAGACACCCTTGGCGATCTCCGCGTCGTACTGCTTGGCCTGGGCCATCGCTCGCTCCGCTAGGACCAGCGCATAGCCGTGAAACTGTCCATCCAGCTTCGCAATCCGGCCCAGCATTGCCTCGGTGATCTCCGACGGCTTCGCCTCCTTGCGGCGAATGAGCTCGGAGATTTCGGTGATGGATTTGTAGTGCAATGAATCCGCTGACATCTGATGCCCTGCTGTTATCGGAATATGCCTGTCCGGACCGCCGCCGCGGGCGGCGATCTCGCGGCTCTGCTGACGGCGCGCCCCGCCTAGAACTGGACGCCGCGCGTCAACGCGCCGTCCACCACGAGGTTGGTCCCGGTGATGAAGCTCGCCGCCTTGCTGGCCAGGAACACAGCGGCGTTCGCCATCTCCTGCGGCGTGCCCATGCGGCCGGTCGGGTTGAGCGCCAGTGCGGTCTTGTACAGTTCGGGATTGCCGTCCTTGATCATGTTCCAGACACCACCCTCGAAGTAGGTGTTGCCCGGTGATACCGAATTGGCCCGGATGCCCTTGGCCGCGAGCTGGTAGGCAAGGCCCTGCGTGTAGTGGATGATCGCCGCCTTGAACGTACCGTAGGGACCGCTGGCAAAATCGACCTCGCGTCCCGACACGCTCGAGATGGTGACGATCGCGGCGGCGCCGCTCTTCTCCAGATACGGCATCGCCGCGTTGACGAGGCGCACCGTCCCCATCATGTCGGTGGAGAATTCCTTCTCCCAGCTCTCCTCGTCCTGCCCGATCGACAGCGCGCTGACATTCGCGACCACGACATCGATGCCGCCGAGCTTGGACGCCATGTCGGCGACCCAGGCCTTCAGGGCCGGCCCGTTAGAGACGTCGACGGCACTACCGAACGCCGAAACGCCCTTGGCCTTGAGCGCTGTGACCGCAGCGTCGACGTCGCCCTGGTTGCGCGCACAGATGCCGACGTTGGCGCCCTCGGCGGCGAACGTGCCGGCGATCGCCCTGCCGATGCCCTTGGTGCTGCCGGTAACGAGAACCTTTGCTCCCTTGAGTCCGAGATCCATGTCCATTCCCTCCATTATTATCAATTATGCAACGCACTGATCTTCACCGCATCGCGCGGTCGATCACAGTAACAGCTGCGCGCGAACGTTGTCCGCGTTGACCTCCTCACCGGCCAGCGATCGCGTGATCTTGCCCTTCTCCATGATGTAGCAGCGCTGCGCGATCTCCAGGATGGTGTCGAGGTTCTGCTCCACGAACACGATCGTGGTCCCGAGCTCCGCTCGGAACGATTTCAGCGCCTCGCAAATATGCTGCACGATCGACGGCTGGATGCCCTCCGACGGCTCGTCGAGGATCATCAGCGCCGGATTGCCGATCAGCGCGCGGCCGATCGCAAGCTGCTGCTGCTCGCCGCCCGACATGGTGCCCGCGATCTGGCGCCGGCGCTCCCTCAGGCGTGGAAAATACTCGTAGACGAGCTCGGGCAGCTTCTTGCCTTCGGGCCCGCCGATCAACTCGCCGACCTGCAAATTCTCCTCGACGCTCATTTGCGGAAACACGTCGCGACCCTGCGGGATGTAGCCGAAGCCGGCGCGCGCCCGCGCATCGGCCTCGAGCTGCGTGACATCCTGATCCATGAAGCTGATGGTGCCGCGCCAGGTCTGCAGCAGACCGATCAGGCACCGCATCAGGGTCGACTTGCCGACGCCGTTGCGGCCGATCACGCCGACGATCTCGCCGCGCGAGACCGACATGCTGACGCCTTGCAGGATCGGCGTCGCGCCGTAGCCCGCCCAAAGCCCCGACACCTCCAGGATGCGATCAGTGGGCATGAGTCTTACCCAGATAGATTTCCGCGACCTTCTCGTCTTCCAAAATCGCCTCCAAGCTGCCGCGCGCGAAGATCTTGCCAAGATGCAGAACGGTAACGCGCTGGGCGACCTGACGCACGAACGCCATGTCGTGCTCGACGACCAGGACGGTCATGCCCTCGGCATTGAACGACTTGATCAGCTCGCCGGTCTTGAAAGTCTCTTCCGGCGACATGCCGGCGGTCGGCTCGTCCAGCAGCAGCAGCTGCGGCTGCAGCGCCAGCGCCATCCCGATCTCCAGCCATTGCTGCTGGCCGTGCGAAAGCGCACCGGCGAGCTTGCCGCTATCGTCAGCCAGATTGAGCAATGCGAGCAGCCGCTCCTCTTCAGCACGGCATTCCGCGCCCGAAATGCGTTCCTGCAGCGCGATCTGGATGTTCTGCCGCACCGGCAGCTCCTTGAACACGCTCGGCGCCTGCATCTTGATGCTCATGCCGCGCTGCACCCGCGCGTAGGGCCGCTCGGCGGTGATATCGATCGAGTCGAAGAAGATGCTGCCCGTGGTCGGCGGATAGAGCCCGACGATCAATTTGAACAGCGTGCTCTTCCCGGCCCCGTTGGGCCCGATCAGGCAGTGCACCTCGCCGGCATTGACCGTCAGGTCGACGTCGGAGACGGCGGTCAAACCACCGAAACGCTTGGAGACACCTTTCACATCGACCAGCGCCATGATTCAGGTCTCATCCGATTGCAGGCGGGCGGTGTCGGCCAGCGCCGGGGCTTCGTCGCGGCGCCGACGCCTGGTCCACCAATCGACGACGAGCTTGCCGATGCCGAGCACGAAGCCCTGCGGCGCCAGCATCACGGTGGCGAGCAGCAGCACGCCCATCAGCACCAGCGCCGCTTGCTGGCTGTAGACCGTGATGGTCTGAAAGCCGAACAGCAGCAGGAACGATCCGACCAAGGTCGCGGTCAGATCGTTGCGTCCGGAGAACGCCACCCACACGATCGGCATCGCCGCCGCCGGCAGGCCGATGCTGGATGGCGTGATGAACTGCCCCCACGACGTGTACAGTGCGCCGCTCAACCCTGCGAGGCCGCTGCCGATCACGAAGGTCAAAAGCTGATACTTGCGGACGTCATAGCCGAGCATCTCGGCGCGCTGCGGATTTTCCCGCGTCGCCACGATCACGTTGCCGACGCTCGAGTTCACCAGCATGCGCAGCGCGATGTAGACGATGACGATCAGCGCGATCATGACGTAATAGAGCGCCGAGCCCTCGATGTCGAAGTCGCCGACCGTGAGCGGGTCCATTCCCTTCATGCCGTTGAAGCCGTTCAGCCGAGCCGGACCGATATGCCATTCGGGTCCCGCGGTCTGCCCGAGGAAGAAGGCAAGCACCAGTGTTGCCGACAGCGTCACGATGCCGAAAAAAATCCCGCTGATGCCGCCCCAGATCATGAAGTAACCGAGGATCCCGGCCGCGATCATCGCGATGACCACGGAGAGAACCAGCGCGGCGATCGTGGTCGTTCCCCCGCCCATATTGATGGCGAGCACGCCATAGCCGTAGCCGGCGATGCCGAAGAAGAAGGTCTGGCCGAACGACAGCATGCCGCCGTATCCCCACATCAGGCAGAGGCCGAGCGCCATGAAGATCCAGATCAGGAAGTAGGCGAAATTGCCGACATCATAGGAATCGGCGAACAGCGGATAGATCAGCGCCCCGGCCAGCACGGCGAGGAAGCAGGACCAGAAGATCTTCCCGCGTCCGAGCGTCTGCGGGCCCTCGAGCAGCTTCAACATCAGAAATTCCCGTCTAGCGCCCACGACGAACCAGCACGCTGGATAGTCCCTCGGGCAGCACACGTATGATCAGGATGACAGCGAACAGCATGCCGATCTGGCCGATGATCTGCCCGTAGCTGGCATTCAATGCCATTCGGATCATCGCCAGGAACACCGCGGCCGGCGCGGTTCCAAGCAGGACATTGGCGCCGCCGATCACCACGGTGACGAAGCTCTCGACCACAAAGGTCGCGCCCATGGTCGGGATCAGCGTCATGGTCGGCGCGTAGAGCGCGCCGCAGAGCCCCGCGAGCGCGGTGCCGATGCCGAAGCTGATGGAATAGATCCGCCCGGTGCGCGCGCCGAGCGCCTTGGCCATCGCCGCATTCTGCATCGTGGCGCGCGCGATCACGCCAAAGCGCGTCTTCATGAAGATGATGTAGAGGCCCGCCAGCACCGCTACCGCACAGGCAAACAGCACCAGCCGGTAGGTCGAAAACGTGTAGCCCCCGATCGCGAAGCTTCCTTCCGGCGTGCCAATACCCCGCACCGCGGAGCCAACGATCAGCAGCATCGACTGCGTCACGATCAGACTGAGGCCCCAGGTCGCGAGCAGCGAGTCGAGCGGTCGCTTGTAGAAGCGCCGCACGACGAGGTACTCGACGATCATGCCGATGATCCCCGCCGTCAGGGCGGCCAGGATCTGCGCGATCGGAAGCGGCACGCCGAGATTCACGAGCCCTACGGTGACGTAGGCACCGCACATGATGAACTCGCCATGCGCCATGTTGATGACGCCCATCATGCCAAACACGATGGCCAGGCCCGCCGCCGACAGGATGAGGAACGCGAAGACATCGGCGAACTGATAGAATACCGAGAAGAGTTCAGCCGACATTCCGGTCTCCCTGATCGCGGCGCCGCATCATTGCGGCGCCGGCTCGCCTCAAAGCCGCGGTGCAAACACGAGCAAGATTCGTGCCTGCGCGCATCACGACTTGCTGGGAAGATGACTCGGCGTGTACTGATCCTTGTCGTTCTTCTTGGTGAGGTCGCAGCCGATCTCGCCAAGCCAGTATGGCTGGATCGTGCCGTAGTCCTTCTCTACCGTCACCTCATGCTTGGGCCCGACCGAGATCAGGCGCATGCGGTGCGACGTATGCTGGCTCTTCGGGTCGATGCAGACCTTGCCCTCGGGAGCCTCGATGCAGGCATCCCCCGTTGCGATCACCTTGCGCATGTCCTCGAGCTTGGTCGACTTGGCCTTCTCGACCAGCGCCTTGTACATGTAGAGCGCGTTATAGGCGTTGTAGCCCATGTCGTTGATGTAAAGCTCGTCGGGGAATTTTGCGTGCCAGCGCTTCTTGAAGTCGTTGGCTTCGGGGGTATCGATCTCCTCGAACCAGTTCGCGGTCGCATGCATGTTGTTGAGCGCCGGCGGCTTGAACCGCTTGTGCTCGAAGCCGAGCATGATCTTGATCGACGAACCCATCGGCAGGTTGAGGTTGGCCGCGGCTGCCTGTTCGAAGAACGAGTCCTGCGCCGCGCCGACATTGATCGTCAGCAGCCAGTCCGGCTTGGCCTTCTGGATGTTCTGGATCGTCTGCGCGAACTGCGACACGCCGAGCGGGATGAATTCCTCGCCCACGACCTCGCCGCCGAGGTCCTTCATGATCTTGCGGTTCCACTCCGCGGAGATCTGGCCGAAATTGTAGTCGGCTGCGATGACGTAGACCTTCTTGCCGAACTTCTGGACCATCCAGGGGATCAGGGTCGAGAACTGCTGCTCCGGCACCGCGCCCATGCTGATCATGCTGGCGTCGCAGACACCGCCTTCATACTGGTTCGTATAGAAGTACGGCGTGGTGGTGCGATCGACGATCGGACGCAGCGCCTCGCGCGATGCCGAGGTGATGCCGCCGATCAGCACGTCGACCTTGTCGCGATTGAGCAGCCGTCGGCCGAACTCCTGATAGCGGGCATTGTCACCCTGGGGATCGAGATGGATCAACTCGATCTGCCGGCCGAGAATGCCGCCGCTCTTGTTGATCTCCTCGACCGCGAGCTGCGAGCCGTGCAGCTTCGGCATGCCCATGAAGGCAAGATCGCCGGAGACGTCCTCCAGCAAGCCGACCTTCAGCGGCGGCTCCGCCGCCTGGGCGACACCTATTGCCGCGGTCCCGAGCATTGCACCAAGCAAAGCCATTCCGACTATACGCCCCGAATACATCGCGATGTCCTCTGTCGTTGAAGGATGTTTGAAGTCACGCCTTGAGGTAATTCTTCAGGATCGACGCCCCCATCGTGTATTTGGGATCGACCATGTTGCCGAGCCGCATGCGGCCGGCCTGGCTGAGCAGCATGTAGGCGTCGATCTCGTCGAAGCCGTAATCGGCGCTCATCCAGCGCACGAGCTCGCGATAGGCGATGCGCGCCGCGTCCTCGAGCGGGCGCGCGCTGCCGATCGTCATGATGAAGTCGCGCGTCTCGAGCCGCGGCCAGGCGAAGCTCCAGTTCTTGATCAGATCGATCTGCAGCGTCACCGTCGCGCGCTGCTCCAGCGCGACGCCCGAGAGTTCGCCGTCGCCCTGCGTGGCGTGGCAGTCGCCGACATAGAGCAGCCCGCCTTCGGCATGCACCGGCAGATAGATAATCGCGCCCGGTGCAACGTCGGGCAGGTCCATGTTGCCGCCGTGATAATCGGGCTGCAGCGAGGAAATCGCCTCGATCTCGGGCGATACGCCGATCGTGCCGATGAACGGCTCATAGGGCAGCGTGATCTTGTCGTTCCAGCGCACGCCGTTGCGGTCGACATGCAGCTTCCTGACGCGTTCCGGCAGCGGCGGATTGAGCAGCGCCGTGGATGCGGTCCCGACCAGGCCGCCGAACTCCGGAATGATGCAGGTCGTTCCGGCCGGCTGCGCGCCGCGGGTCTCGACGTCGCGGATATAGACGGCGAGGCAATCGCCCTTCTTGGCGCCCTTGACCGCGATCGGCCCGCATTGCGGGTTCAGATAGGGGAAGTTCAGCTTCGCCGTAGGGCTGTCGCTTTCGCTGGTGAGCACGCCGCCGAAAGCGTCTTCGGTTTCGACAACGACGACCCCGCCCGGATCGATCGACAGGGTCGGCTTGGCATAGGGTCCATAGACGTAATGAAAGCCGCCCTGCTGCTCGATCGTCAGGCTATGGGTCGTACCGGTCGCGCCCTTGGCAAGGGCGCGCTTGGCCATGATGGAACTCTTCAACCAATCTTCGGTCATGCGGTCGGCTCCTCAATTCAGATCGCGGGATGGCGCTTGTGCCAGTCGGTGACGCGCTGGAAGGCATCGCCCGCGCGAACGAGGCTTGCTTCGTCGAAGTGGCCGCCGACGAACTGGAAGGCGATCGGCCCGCCGTTCGGCGCGAAGCCGCCGGGAAGCGTCACGGTCGGGCTGCCGGTCATGTCGAACGGACAGGTGAAGCGCAGCAGCCCGGTAATCAGCGACGGATCCTCACCCAGCGCCGCCATCTTGGCCAATGTCGGCGCAGCGAACGCCTGGGCCGGAACGGCGATCAGATCGACCGTCTCGAACAACAGCCGCACCGCGCCGCGGAACGCTTCGCGCCGCAGCACGATCTTCTGGTAATTCATGCCGGATTGCGCCCGGCCGAGATCGAGCAGGCCGGCGAGCGCCGGACCATATTCGTCCTTGCGTGCGGGATAGGTCTCTTCGTGCGCGACCGCCACTTCGATGCCGCACAAGGGGAACCAGTCCTCGATGACGGCCTTGGGATCAGGAAACGTGATGTCCTTGATCTTCGCGCCCAGATCGGCAGCAACGCGCAGCCCTTCGCTGAGCACCCTGCCGGCAGCCTCGTCGGTGCCTTCGATGGTCCAGCGCCGATCAACCCCGATCGTCACGCCGCGCAAATCGCCGGACAGGCCGGCGAGATAGTTCGGCACAGGCAGCGGCACGGAGGTGGTGTCCTTGGGATCCTGGCCGGCAATCACGGCGAGGATCGCGCCGCAATCGGCCGCGCTGCGCGCCATCGGCCCGATGTGATCGAGCGTTGCCGCGAGTTCGAACGCGCCATGACGGCTCACGCGTCCCCAGGTCGGCTTCAGCCCGGTGATGCCGTTGGCGGCCGATGGAAAACGGATCGAGCCGCCCGTATCGGTGCCAAGCGAGCCGAAGCAAAGCCCCGCGGCGGTGGCGACGCCGGAACCGCTCGACGATGCGCCCGACCACAAATCCGCATTCCACGGATTCTTCGGCGGATCGATCTTCGGGTGATGGTCGGCATAGGCGCCCTCGGTCTGCTGCAGCTTGCCGAGGATGACAGCGCCGGCATCCTTCAATCTCGCGACGACCGTGGCATCCTCGCTCGGCCGGAAGTCCCGGTGAATGGTCATGCCATGCGCGGCCGGAGCGCCCTTGGCCCAGCACAAATCCTTGACGGCGATCGGCACGCCGTGGAGCGGTCCCTTGATCTTGCCGGATGCGATGTCCTTCTCGGCTGCGGCCGCTTCGGCCAGCGCCGCCTCGCCCATCACATAGGCGTAGCTCTTGAGCTTGCCGTCGAGCTGCTCGATCCGCCCGAGCATCGCCTTCGTCACCTCGACCGGCGAGAGCTTTTTGACCTGGATTTGCTGCCCGATCTCAATGAGCCCGAGATAGTGAAGATCCGTCGTCGGCATCGTTTCTCATCCCCGCACTTGACATGACGCAAGCGCAGGCACTGCCCATCACCGCGCATGCGCCTCCGGCTTGGCGGCACGGACGTGTCGCCCATTTGTTTAGCGGCAAAAGCAAAAAACCACCCGCCCCTCCGAAACGAAGGTGACGAATGGCCCAAATGCCGCGGCTATGAACTATCGCATGGGTCCGGAGTCGAACGGAGCACTCTGCGCGGCGATCGGGACGTCATCGGCCAGATCGACGCACGCAAGGTTCGACAGGAAGCCCTGTAGGAGAAAATTCTAAGGAGGTGTGCAGCGCGTTGTCAACGAGGCTGGCTGCACAAATTTCGCGAGGTGCATGCGCAGCAAATCGGCATGACCTCTTGCACCGACCTCTGCGAAGATGATTTCCTTGATGCGTTGCGCGGCCGAAAGTACTCAATGACCAAGCCCTCCATTCCAGTCGGCATCATCTGCTCGCAGCACGGGCCCTATCAGGCCATGGGACGCGAGATCCTGAAGAGCGCCATGATGGCGGTCGACGAAATCAACAATCAGGACGAATTCGACTTCGCGATATCGGCGCATGTCCGCGATCCCCGCGGAATCATTTCGGAGTACCACACGGTCTGCGACGACCTCATTCGCAACGTCGGCGTCGAGCATATCATCGGCTGCTACACCTCGGCCTCGCGCAAGCAGGTGCTGCCGATCGTCGAGCGTACCGACCGCCTGCTCTGGTATCCGGCGCGCTACGAGGGGTTCGAATGCTCCGACAATGTCATCTATGTAGGCGCCTCACCCAATCACAACGTACTGCCGCTGGTGCGTTACGTGCTCGATAATCTGTCGCGCGAGATCTTCTGTGTCGGCTCCAACTACGTCTGGACCTGGGAAACCAATCGCGTCACCCGCGAGCTGGTGACGGCGGCCAAAGGACGCATTCTCGCCGAACGCCTGCTCGAACTTGGTGAAAGCGCGGTCACGCACATCGTGGACGAGATCGTGCGGCGCCGGCCGCCGGTCGTCTTCAACACCTTGGTCGGCAGTTCGAGTTACGACTTCATCCGCGCCTTTCATGCGGCGACCGCCGCGGCTGGCCTCGAGATCCCGATGCTGAGCTGCAGCCTGTGCGAGCCCGAGCTCAAGATCGCGGGTCCTGCATCGGCCGGATGCATCACATCGTCGGCCTATTTCGAGAGCATTCGCCTGCCCGAGAACCGGGCCTTCGTGGCGCGCTGGAAGGCGCGCCACGGCGAGCACAGCAGCCCGTCCGTCGACGGGCAATCCGCCTATGTCGCGGTCTATCTGCTGGCCCGGGCGCTGCAGCGCGCGGGCACATCCGATATCGGCGAGGTGCGGCGCGCCGCGGCCGGCCATCGCTACAATTCGCCGCAAGGTCCGGTCTGGATCGACGGCAGCAACAACCACTGCGTCCTGACGCCGCGGCTGGCCGTCTCGAACGCCGAAGGACAGTTTGACATCTTCTGGGAAGCTGAAGCGCCGGTTAGACCGGATCCCTATCTGACGCAGCTCGACATCGCCGCCAGCCCGGCAAGGGATGGAACGTTGCCGAATGCGCCGCATTTGCGGGTTGTGAAATGAGCAAACCGTCTTCATTTTCGCTGCGGGGCCGCAAGGCGCTCGTCGCCATCAAGGATGAGCGCGATGCCTCGATCGTCAGGCGGCAGTTCGAGCGCCTCGGGATCGAGATCGTCATATGGGAGCCCGGTGCCAGTATCGACTGCCGTCCCGACGTGACGCTGATCGATGACGAGTTCCTGCCGCTCACCTCGCCGGCACAGCGGACGTCGCTTGGACGAAGCCCGGTCATCGCCCTGCTCGGCACCGAGACGCCAAGCCGTCTGAAGCTGGTGCTCGACCTCGATCCGGCGTCATTCCTGGTGAAGCCGCTGCGATCGGCCGGCATCTATGCCGCGCTCGTCCTGGCTTTCGAGCGAAGCGAGCGCACCAGCGAGCTCAAGCAGCAAGTGCTCAAGCTGGAGCAGCGGCTGCGATCCCGCCGCGTCGTGCTTGCCGCAGTCCTTCAGGTCATGCACAGCCATGCGCTGGCCGAGCCGGCGGCCTTTGCGCTGATCCGCCGCGCCGCCATGGAGCAGCGCAAGACGATCGAGGAACTCTCGGCGGAGATCACCGCAAAGGGCTCCCTGCCCCGGGCAACGGGTTAGAGCGGTCGTCTATTTCTTCAGTTCCGCGTAGAGCTGCATCACCCGTTGCGGCAACACCTCGATGCGCGGCACCCGGAGCGCATAGCGCTCGCCGAAAATCCGATCGAGCTGGGGAAATCTGTGCTCACCGATACCGAAGGCAAAGATATCGGTGCCGCGCCGCCGCAGCTGCTGCGCGGCCCGGCGGGCGTCCTCGACGAGATATTGCGCATCCGGCACGTCGACGTCGGACGGCTCGCCGTCGGTCAGAACCAGCAGCACTTTCCGGAACGCGCGTCGTTCCGCGAGGTAGCCCCCGGCATGGCGCAATGCCGCGCCCAGCCGCGTGGAATGGCTGCTGCCAAGACCCGCGAGACGTGAACGAACCACGGCATCCATCGGCTCCGCAAAGCCCTTGATGCGCAGATAGCGCACGCGCTCGCGGCCGTCGGAGCTGAAACCATGCACCGCGATCGCATCATTGGCGGCCTCGACCGCCGCCGCCATGATCGCAGCCGCCTTGCGTTCGACGTCGAGGACCGTCCGGCCGCGGCGGTCACGGTCGGCGGTCGATTGCGACAGGTCCAAGAGCAGCAGGATGGCGAGATCGCGCGGTCCGGGTGCATCGCGCTGGTAGACCCTGGGTTCGCTGATATTGCCGGTTCGCCGCTCGATCGTCAGGGCGATCGCCGCGTCGATGTCGAGTGCGTCGCCGTCGCGCTGGCCCTTGTGTCTGATCCGGCGGCCAATCGACGCGTCGCGGGTCAACTCCGTGATCCAGCGCATCGCCTCGGCGTCCGTCGAGGAATCGAAGGGCTGCGCGGAAACGGCGGCGTCGGCTTCCAGAATCGTGGTCCAGTCCGGCCGCTCGGTACGCGCCGCATAGTCCCATTCCGGGTAGGTCGCGACCGGAAACCCGTCCAGCAGCGTTACCGCGCTGGCCTTCGCGCGCAGCGTCTCGTCCGGCTTGGCGTTGTCGTCGGTCGATTGGCCAACCGCATCGTCGCGCCGCTCGATCCGGACGGAATCGACGGCAAGTTCGATCGTCTCGGCCGGACTGTCCCGCTGGTCGCCGAAATCCCACAGCGCCAGATTGTCGTCGCGATAGGCAGGTTCGACGACGTAGCTCTTGGCGTTGAACTGCAGCCGCATCTGCCCGATGTCGTTGCCGAGCAAACCACCGATCTCGCGGCTGATGGCGGGATCGGTCCAGCGGCCGGCGGCAGCGGCAAACAGCGTCCGCCCCTTGGTCACCCACGCATCCGGATCCTGATAATCGGGATCGATCAGCGCCCGCGCCAGCCGCATCATCAGTCCGGCTGCGGTTGCCTGGCCGGCTGGCGTCGCGCTGTGAAATGGCAGCCACAGCCGGCGCAGCCCCGGCATCCGGTGGAGCGCCAGCGCCTCGACCCGGGCATCCTCGATCAGCGAGACCAGCGCGATCTGCAGCGCCTTCAGTCGCCTCACCGGAAAGCGGAAGGTGGAATGCACCAGATGCGCGCCGGCATGCGCGACCGCCGCGAGATAGACGGCGTCGGCCGCCTCGCCCTCGAAGCCGGGAAAGGTCTGCGGAAGACCGACGAGGCCGGCGGCGAGCGAGGTCCGCCGCGGCACCGGCGTCGGTGCAACGGCAAGTTTGCGGAAACGCGGCTTTCTGTTCCACAACGCGATCGTGGTTGCAGCGAGGCGCTTCTCCAGCCGCGCGAAATCATCCCCGCTCCGACCGGCTGCGAACAGCTGCGCCGAAAGCTGATCGTCGAGCGCGAAATAGGCGCGGCGGCGCGATGCGCGACTGCCACTGGCGCGCAAGCCAGCGGAGACCCACGCTGCAAACTCCTCGCCGCCGGCATGCGTCAGAAACTGCCCCAGCCGGCCGATCGCGAGCCCCGCCGACTCCGGCCCGGTGGCTGCGAGTTCGTCGAGCGCGGCGAGAACCGCGGTGAGTTCTCCTGCACCCGCAAGCCGGGGCAGCACCTTGGACAATTCGGTCAGCAAGGCATGGGCGACGCGGCTTCCGGCACCGCAGCCGATGTCCCTGACCGCGCGGCCGATCGCGATCAGATCATCGGCCGATCGCTGCGCCGGCCATTGCTCCGATAGACGCAGAAAACCCTGCACCACGGCTTGACCGAGATTGGCCTCGAACAGGGCGTGCACGGCCTCGTCCCAGACCGCCAGGTGATCGAACCAACCAGTTCGCTGCAGAGCGGTACGCGCTGTCTGCACCGCCGCAGCTACATCGTCATGGCCGCGCAAGAGTGCCGCAAGCCGACGTCCGGACCGGAAGCTATCGAGCGAACTGATTTGCGCGACCGCCACCTGCAATCTTCCACTTACCCACAGGCCGAGATCACGTCGCGCAACGTGTTCCTGGTGTCCGCATCATCGGTCAGGGGAACGACGATCGTGGTCTCGCAGGCCTTTTCGAGGCTGATGCCGCATCCGATCAGTCGGCCGGCATTGACCAGCATCCGGGTCGAGGCACCTTCGTCGAGCCCCTGGCCTTTCAGGTTGCGGCTGTGCTGGGCGATCTTCACCAGGAGATCGGCGAGGTTCGGCTCGATACCGGCTTCGCGCGACACCACCTCGGTTTCGGCCGGCCGATCAGGATAGCCGAAATCCAGCGCCGCGAAGCGCTGCTTGGTGGATTCCTTGAGGTCCTTGATCGCGCTCTGGTAGCCCGGATTGTAGGAAATCACGAGCTGGAAGTCGGAATGGGCGTGGATCAATTCACCGCGCTTTTCCAGCGGCAGCACACGACGATCGTCGGTCAAGGGATGGATCACGACCGTGGTGTCCTGGCGCGCCTCGACGATCTCGTCGAGGTAACAGATCGCGCCAAGGCGCACCGCTGTGGTGAGCGGCCCGTCGCTCCACACCGTGCCCTCTGCGTCGAGCAGCCAGCGCCCCACCAGATCCGCCGCCGTCATGTCCTCGTGGCAGGCGACCGTAATCAGCGGGCGGCCGAGCCGCCACGCCATATATTCGATGAAGCGGGTCTTGCCGCAGCCGGTGGGCCCTTTCAGCATCACCGGCATGCGGTTGGCATAGGCCGCACCGAACAGTTCGACCTCATCCTTGAGCGGCCGGTAATACGGCTCTTCCCGGATGCGGTACTGATCAAGCAGCAAAGCGGGATTGGACAAGCTCACGCCTCCCATGATCGCGCAGGCAGCCGTTCGCAACCGGTCGATATCACGATGCGAGCAGCTCCTTGAGCTTGCTGTCGATGAAGTCGACATCGACCGGATTGGTCCCCGGCCCGCCGGCGAAGTGGCCCCAGATCGACGGTACCGGCACGAACTTGGCGTTCGGCATGTTCTCGACCTCGAACTCGCTATCCTCCGGCGGGAAATAGAGATCGGTCTGACCCGGCATGACATAGGCCTTGGCCTTGATCGCCCGCAGCGCGGCCTTGAAGTCGCCGTTGTAGATTTCGTTGTCGCTGATGTCGCCGTGCTGCCAGGTCCACAGCATGGTCAGCAGGTTGTTGGGATCCTTGGGCAGGAAGAAGCCTTCCCAGAACGCCACCAGGAAATCCTCCAGCGACGAATAGCCCAGCGTCTTGATGTCGAGTTGCTCGCGATAGAAGGCCTGTGAAAAGCCCCAGCCGGCATAGACACGCGCGGCGGCGCGCAGGCCGCGGGCCGGCTTGTCGGTGTACCAGCCCTCCTTCCACGCAGCATCCGCGGTGAGTGCCGCCTTGACGCCTTCGAGAAACACGAAGTTGTGCCGCGAGCATTTGGCCGAGCCGCAGAACGGCGCCAGGAGATCCATCATATCGGGATAGAGCGCGCCCCAATGGAACGTCTGCAGCGCGCCCATCGACCAGCCGACCACCAGACGGATGTGCTTGATGCCGAATTTCTCGGTCACCAGCCGGTGCTGGGCGCGCACATTGTCATAGGCCGTCACCTGCGGAAAACGCGGTCCATTATACGGTTCCGGCGTGTTGCTCGGCGACGACGACAGCCCGTTGCCGAGCATGTTCGGGATGATGATGAAGTACTTTGCCGGGTCGAGCGCCCTGCCCGGTCCGATCAGCCATTCATTGTCGTAGTGCTGGCCGGAGTACCAGGTCGGATAGACGATGACGTTGTCCTTGGCTGCGTTGAGCTGGCCATAGGTCTTGTAGGCGAGCTTGCAGTCGCGAATGGTCGCGCCGCGCTGCAAGGTCAAATTGCCGAGATCATGGATCTGATAGTCGACGCTCATTGATGTACCCTTCTTGCTTGATCGAGCTGATCGCTTACGCCGGACGCGCCACCTTTTCAGTCGGAGACTCCACCCGTGCGATCGCACCGTACACGATGCCTGCGACCACCGCGGCGGAGATCGCAGTGGACAGTCCCGGCATCAGGTTTTCAACCGCAAAGGCAAACAGCGACCCGATGCCCCAGGCGATGAACGGCTTCGCACGCCAGTCGACGTCCGCACGCGCCTCGGCCCGTAGCAGATACTGATCGACCAGAATGATCGCACCGATCGGCGGCACGAGGATGCCGAGCAGCGACAGCCACTGTATGAAGAACGCCCAGACATTGCCGGCAGCAACCAGGATGCCAAGCGCGCCGAGCACCACCGCCATCAGCCGCATATTGGTCCCGAGGATGCGCGACCAGCCGGTGGCCGCGTTGTACAGGCAATGCGAGCAGACCGAGCCGAGATTGGCATAGAGGAAGATGAATGCGAGGATGCTGAGCCAGGTGAGCTGCTTGCCGTTCATGTAGCCGAACATGTTGTCGACACCGAACGGGTTGGCGTTCGGCACGGCGAGCGCCGCCGTCATCACGCCGCCGACCAGCATCGCGACCAGATTGGCGAACGGAAACGCGCTGAACGTGGCAAACAGCGAGGACCGCGTGTTCGGCGCCCAGCGATTGAAGTCCGCCGTCACCGTGCCTGCGTCGATGAACAGCGCGAGCACCACGGTAAGCCCGACGCCCATCGACATGCTGGCGACTCCATTGTTGCCGGCATAGCCGAAGATCGCCGCCGACGTCGTGGTCGAGGCGGCATCGGCCGCGACCCAGAGGCCAAGCACGACAAACAGCGGCACCGACGCCAGCCCGATCCAGTGCAATCCCTTCACGCCGACGAAGGTGATCCCGATATAGAGCACGCCGGCGACGATGGTCATCGCCACATAGTTGAGGCCGTAGGTCGAGGAGATCAATGCGCCGGTGATGCCGGTCTGCACCGCATACCAGCCGAGCAGCAGGGTCGACAGCAGGCCCGACGCCAGCACGTAGCCCTTCTTTCCGAACACGATGCTGGCGATCAGCGCGAAGTTCATGCCGCGCCGGGTGCCGATCAGGCCGAGCGCGCCCACATAGGCGAACATGATCAAATTGCCGACGATCATCGCCACCAGTGCATTCTTGAACCCCATGCCCAGCACCAACAGCGATCCGGTCATCGCGCCGGTGATGATCATCGGAAAGCCCAGCCACACCATCGTGACCGAGAAGGCGCTGCGCCGGGCGCTCATCGGCACCGGCTCGTGCTCGAATTCATGGCCGAGAAGGTCGTCGATCTGCCCTTCGGTCTGCTGAACCAGCCCGCTATTCGATTGACCGCTCATGATGTCCCCCCTGTTTCCTCCGCGAGGAAGTGTCCGCCGTTGCATCGAACCACGCCGGCGCGAAACATCGCGCCGGCGCCGATCATCGATGTCACTCAACGATGTGCGACTTTCTGGTTCGGAATGCCCTCGATCGGGCATTCGTCGGTTCCGACGGTCGGACGGGTCATGGCCTCGACCATTTCCCGGGTGCCCTCGGGGTCCGTGATCCAGTTCTTGTAGAAGGTGTAGGGGCAGACCGCGTGCCCCCGATCGCCGTCGCCGGAGTTGATCAGGCCGGTATAGCCGCGGTGCATCAGCTTGAAGAGATGGTTCTGCGACTGCATGTTGCGGCGGGCGTCGCGGATCAGCGACACCGAGAGCTGCGCGTACTGGATGCCGTTCTCCTCCGTGCCGCACTCGCCGAGCGTCCTTCCGTCGAAACCGATGAGCGCGGAATGGCCGAAATAGGAATAGACGCCGTCGAAGCCAGAGGCGTTGGCGACCGCGACGTAGCAGTTGTTGGCCCAGGCCATCGACTTCGATATCTGGATCTGCTGCTCCTTGGCCGGATACATGTAGCCCTGGCAGCGCACGATCAGCTCGGCACCGCGCATCGCGCAGTCACGCCAGATCTCCGGATAGTTGCCGTCGTCGCAGATGATCAGGCTGATCTTCAGCCCCTTCGGCCCGTCCGAGACGTAGGTGCAATCGCCGGGATACCAGCCCTCGATCGGTACCCACGGCATGATCTTGCGGTACTTCTGGACGATCTCGCCCTTGTCGTTCATCAGGATCAGGGTGTTGTACGGCGCCTTGTTGGGATGCTCCTCGTGGCGCTCGCCGGTCAGCGAGAACACACCCCAGACCTTCGCTTTGCGGCAGGCGTCCGCGAAGATGCGGGTCTCCTCGCCCGGCACGGACGACGCCGTCTCGTACATCTCCTTGGAGTCGTACATGATGCCGTGGGTCGAGTATTCCGGGAAGATCACGAGGTCCATGCCCGGAAGGCCGAGTTTCATGCCCTCGACCATCTTGGCGATGTTGCGCGCGTTATCCAGCACCTCGGCCTTGGTGTGCAGGCGCGGCATCTTGTAGTTCACCACGGCAACGCCGACCGTGTCCTTGCTGCTCGATATGTCTCCATGCAACATGTCTCGACTCCCTTTCCTGAGCGATAATTCCCGCTACACGGCCATGTGCAGCTGGATGAGATCATCGGTGAGCTCACCGATCGCGCCCTTGGCGACGACGCGTCCCTTTTCGAGCAGCGCGAAGCGGTGAGACGCGCGCCGCGCGAACGCGACATTCTGTTCGACCAGCACGACCGTGATGCCGCGCTCGCGATTGAGACTGACGATCACGTCCTCGATCTGCTCGACGATGTTCGGCTGGATGCCCTCGGTCGGCTCGTCCAGCAGGATGACCTTGGGCTTGGCCAGTAGCGCCCGCGCGATCGCAAGCTGCTGCTGCTGGCCGCCGGAGAGATTGCCGCCATAGCGATTGAGAAAGTCCTTGAGTACCGGAAACAGCTCGAGCACCCACTCCTCGATGCCGTTGGCAGATCTCGCGGCAAAGGTCCCGAGCGTCAGGTTTTCCCGCACAGTGAACTTCGGCAAAATCCCGCGGCCCTGCGGCACGTAGGCAATACCGGCCTTGGCGCGCTGATAGGTCCGCAGCGGCGAGATGTCGGCACCGTCGAGCGATAGCCGTCCGGTGCACCGGTCCATCAGGCCGAGGATGCTGCGCATCAGCGTGGTCTTGCCGACGCCGTTGCGGCCGAGCACCGAGAGGAATTCGCCATTGCCAACCATCAGGTTGATGCCCTGCAGGGCGCGGCTGTTGCCGTAGAAGGCGTCGACGTCGGTCAACTCAAGCATGGCTGATGCCTCCCGATCCGAGATAGGCGCGGCGCACTTCCGGATGCGCCTCCACTTCCGCCGCGGTGCCCTCGGCCAGCATCTGGCCCATATGCATCACGGAGATGATGTCGCCGATCGCCTTGACGAAGCCCATGTCGTGCTCGACCACGATCAGCGTGTGCTTGCCCTTCAGCCGTGCGAACAGTTCGGCGGTCTTGCGGGTTTCCTGCGCCGTCATGCCCGCGGTAGGCTCGTCCATCAGGATCAGCTCGGCGTCCTGGGCGACCAGCATGCCGATCTCCAGCCACTGGGTCTGACCGTGCGACAGATAGGCGGCCGGCCGGTCGAGCTGCTCGGTGAGCCCGACCAGCTCGGCCAGACGCTCGACATGCTCGCGTCCTGAATTGCCGATGTTCCAGCGCAAATTGCCAAGCACGGAGGTGCGACGCGCCCGCGCCACTTCGAGGTTCTCGGAGACCGACAGCTCGCGGAACACGCTCGGCACCTGGAATTTGCGGCCGACGCCGGCGCGGGCGATTTCGTATTCCTCAAGATCCTGCAGCGCGGTGCCATCGAAGCTCACCGTGCCGGCGCTCGGCTTGACCTTGCCGCAGATGATGTCCAGCGCGGTGGTCTTGCCCGCGCCGTTCGGCCCGATCAGGCAGCGCAGCTCGCCCTTGCGCACGCTCATGTTGAGTGAATTGAGCGCCTTGAAACCGTTGAAGCTGACCGACACGTCGCGGAGATCGAGATGGGAGCTCATGTGCTGCCCTCCGTCTGGCCGACGCCTTGCGCCACCCCGCCCGCGGCCGCATGGCGGCGCTGCACGATCCAGCGCAGCACGACCTGCGCAAGGCCGGCGAGCCCCTTCGGCAAAAACAGCACCACGAGCACGAACAGCGCGCCCATCACCAGCGTCCAGGTTTCCAGGAACGCCGCTGACTCCGACAGCGCGCCCTGCATGCCCGCCACCAGCACTGCGCCAAGGAACGCACCGACCAGGCTCTGCCGGCCGCCGACCGCGCACCACACCACCACCGAAAGAGAGAGCTGCACGCCGAGGAAGGTCGGCGAGGCAAACTCCATCACCACCGTGTAGAGCATGCCGGCAAGGCCCGCGATCGCCGCCGACAGCGCGAACACGAAGATCTGGTAGAGCGCGACGTCGTAGCCGAAGTAGCGCACCCTGCTCTCATGGTCGCGGATCGCCTGCACGATCAGTCCGGCCTTGGTTCTCGTGAAGGCAAAGGCGACAAGCAGGCTGAGCAGGACACAGCTGGCCACGAGATAATAGGTAGCCCGGCCATAGGCATCGAACGCGACGCCGAAGATCTCGAGCTGGGCGAGATCGGTGATGCCGTTGAAGCCGCCGGTGTAGCTCTGCTGGTCGATGATCACGAGATTGATCACCACCATGGTGGCGAGCGTGATGATCGAGACATAGACGCCGGTGACGCGGCCCCGGAACATGAACCAGCCGAGCGCCGCCGCAACCAGCGCCGGCACGATCAGGCCCGCGGCGATCGCGAAGGTCAGCGAGCGGAACGGCTCCCAGAACCACGGCAAATGCTGGACATTATTCCAGACCATGAAGTCCGGCAGTCCGCTCGCTCCGGTATGCACCGGCACGGTCTTGAGCTTGAGCGCCATTGCCATGGCGTAGGAGCCGAGCCCGAAGCTCATCGCCTGGCCGAGATTCAGGATGCCGCCGAATCCCCAGGACAGCCCGAGCGACACCGTGAGGATGCCCAGCACCAGATAACGCGCGACCTTGTTGAGCAGGAAGTCGTTGTTGAGCATCACCGGCAGCGCGAACACCACGGCGCAGACGATCAGCAGAGGCGCAAGCTGCGCGATCAGGCGCTGCAATCCGCTGGAGTTAGAAACATGCGACGGCATAGATGAGCGATCTGTCTCAGGCCCGCACGCGTGCGGTGAAAAGCCCCTCGGGGCGGAAACGGATGAGCACGACGATGGCGAGCAGCACGATTGCCTTGGCCACCGTGTCGTTCTGCAGGAAGGCAATGCCGCCGGAGAGCTCGCCGAGGATGAAGGCGCTCGCCACGGTGCCGGCGAGGCTCTGCACGCCGCCGAGCACCACCACCATGAAGGCATCGACCACATAGCCGGTGCCCATATCGGGCGACACGCTCTTCAGCGGCGACACCAGCGCGCCAGCCAGTCCCGCAAGGCCCGCACCGTAGGCGAAGGTCAGCGCATAGACCCGTTTGGCGTTGATTCCGAACGAGGCAGCGACGGAACGGTCCTGGATGATCGCGCGTAGCTTCATTCCGACCGTGGTGCGGTTCATCAGCAACCAGGTCGCCACGAACAGTGCGATCGACACCACGAACAGGAACACCCGATAGGACGATACCGAGATGCCGAACACGTCCATGCTGTCGGACAGCGCCGGCGGCAGCTGCACGTAGCGCAGTTCGCTGCCGACCATCAGCCGCACCGCCTGCTGCAGCATGATGCCGACGCCCCAGGTCGCAAGGATCGTGTCCAGCGGCCGGTTGTTGAGCAGGCTCAGGACGTAACGCTCAATGACCCAGCCGAACGCGGCGACCACGAAGAAGATCGGCACCAGGCTCGCGAGCAGGCCGAGCCCGAGATAGGTATGGAACACCCAGGCCGCGTAAGCGCCCAGCATCACGAACTCGCCATGGGCGAGATTGATGATGCCCATCGAGCCGTAGATGATCGACAGGCCCAGCGCGACCAGCAGCAGGATCGATCCGATGCTGAGGCCGGTGACGATTTGTTCGATGAATTGGTCCACGTCGGGATCCGCTTTCGATGTTCGCGTTGTGCGCCCTGCCCCTCGCCCCCGTTCGTGCGAGAGGCAGCATTCGTTTCGGGACGCTGGCCGCCGGCGCCGCACGCCGACGGCCTTCGTCAGCCCCCGTCGTCAGCTCTTCTCGACCAAGCCCTTCTCGGTGCATGACTGTCCGGGATAGGCCGCGTAAGGCACCGGCTTCAGCCACTCCTTGGCCTCGACGAGAATCTCGAACTGTCCGTTCGACTTCGCCTGCGCGATCTTGGGCCACAGCCAGGTGTGCAGGTTCTCCGGCTCGATCCGGACCTTGCCCTGCGGTGCAATCACTTCCTGGCCCTTGACCGCGTCGCGGATGTTCGGCGGCGTGAGATCGCTGGTCGCGAGCTTCTCGACCGCCTGCTTGAACAGGTAGGTCTGGAAGTAGCAGGCCTCCGACACGAAATGCGTCACCTTGTCGGCGCCCCAACGCTTCTTGTAAGCCTCGACGAACTTCTCGTTCTCCGGCGACTTGTGCACCATGAAGTAAGGCGCCGAGGTGAAGTGACCGGCGGCCGCCTCGCCGCCCATCGCAGCGACTTCGTTCTCGGAGGTCGTGAGACTCGCCATCGGCATCTTCTCGGGATCGAGGCCGGCCGCCTTGTACTGACGATGCAGCGCGACCACGGAATCGCCGACCACGGTGGAAAAGATCACGTTCGGCTGAGTCGAGCGGATCTTGTTGATGACGGAAGAGAATTCGGAATGGCCGAGCGGCACATATTCTTCCGCCACGACCTCGCCGCCGAGTTTCTCAAGCAGCTTCTTGCAGTAGTTGTTCTCTTCCTTCGGATAGATGTAGTTGGAGCCGATCAGGTAGAACTTCTTGCCGAACTTCTTGACCAGCCAGGGCACGAACTCGTCCTGCTGCTGGTTCGGCACCGCGCCGGTGTAGATGACGTTCTTCGAGCACTCCCGGCCTTCATAGAGCGTCGGATACCAATAGAGATTGTTCTGCCGCTCGAACACCGGGAGCACCGCCTTGCGGCTTGCCGAGGTGTAGGAACCGAACACACTGACGCATTTGTCGCCGACGACGAGCTTGCGAGCCTTCTCCGAGAAGGTCGCCGGATCGGACGCGGGGTCCTCGACGATCGGGACGATCTTGCTGCCCTTGATGCCGCCTGCGGCGTTGATCTCCTCGATGGCGAGCAGCGTCGCCTTGTTGAGCGATTCCTCGATGATCGCGGTCGTTCCCGTCAGCGAGAACAGCACGCCGACCTTGATCTCGCCGCCGGCGGCGTAAGCGAGGTCGGCGTTCTTGATCCAGATGTGCGGCAGTCCGGCGCCGGCAAACGCGCCCAGCGCCGCGGTATTCCTCAGCAAAGTCCGCCGTGAAATGCTCATCCCTAGCTCCCTTCAGGACTGAAAAAACAAAAAGCCCTCCCGATGCGCGCTTACGCGAGCATTGGGAGGGCTTTGTTGCCGGTTGTGTCGAAGGCGGCGCTGTCGCCGCCAGCCCCGCTATTGGGGCTTACTGTTGATGATCGTAGCCAAGCAGTTCGAACGAGTCAACAATCGCCGCGGCGACTGCACTTGCCGACACGCGACGATCCATCGCCTGTCGTCTGATGAAGCCATAGGCTTCGGTTTCCGGCATCTGCCGCGTCGCCATCAGGATCGCCTTGGCGCGCTCCACCGTGCGCATCGAGCGCAGATTGTCATCGAGCTTTTCGATCTTGCTGCGAAGCCGCCGTTCATAACCAAATTGACTGCGCGCCAGCACGAGACTGGACAGCACGGCATTCTGCGTGAACGGCCGCGGCAGCACGGCGTTCGGCGTCGCATGACACAGCGCATCGGCGTGAACGGTTTCCGTCGCCGGCAGGATCACAACCAGCGCCGAGCGCGCGTCGCCGGGAATCCATGGCAGGCGCCGCGCCAGGTCAGGGGAATATTCGCAGTACACCACGTCGGCATCGGCGGGCACGCTCTCCGGCATCGGCCAGACCTGCCGCACCCGCATCCGGAACCGCTGCAACTCGCGCAGCAACATGCCGACCTGATCGTCGACCGGCGCGACCACCACCGCCGACAGATCGGCAAGTTCCTGAACCATGGTCTTGCGTCCGCCGACGTCTCGGCTCAGCGACGGCTTACGCGACATTTCGTTCATTGGACGCTTCCTGTTTGCGTTGCACGACCATATCCGATCAGGAACGGATCCGCATGCACCGGCTCCTTCGACTGGCTGACGACATCGAACTGCCCCTGGCGGTTGGCGCGCCCGATGCGGGTCCAGAGGTCGGTATGACCCGACATCGGGTTGACGGTGACGGCACCTTGCGGTGCATCAAAGCTGGTGCCGAACACCATCGAGCGGAGCACTTCGGTGTCGAGTGAATTGACCTGCTCGAGCGCCTTCGCGAACAGATGCAGCTGGAAATAGGATGCCTCGGCGCACATGTTGGTCGAGATATCGGCGCCGAACCGCTTCTTGAAGCGCTGCACAAACGCATTGTTGGCGCTGCCCTCGACACCCTGGAAATACGATGCGGCCGTGACGTGTCCCTCGCCGACGTCGAAGCCCATGGCGGCGATTTCCGCTTCCGTCGTGGTCAGGCTGGCGATCGGCACCTGCTTTGGATCGAGCCCGACATTGGCATAGGCCTGATAGAGGAACACCGTGCCCTCGCCGACGACGGTCGAGAAGATCACGTCGGGCCTGACACGCTTGATGTCCTGGATGATCGGCACAAAATCCTGCCAGCGCGCGTAAACATTGACATAGCGCTCGCCAACGACCGAGCCGCCGTTGCTCTTGAGCAGCTCCCGCATCACCCGGTTGGACTCGCGCGGATAGATGTAGTCCGACCCCACGAAATAGAACCGCGTTCCGAACGTATCCATCAAATAGCGGCACAGCGCGAGGCTGTTCTGGTTCGGCGAGGCGCCGGTGTAGATGACGTTGGGCGACGCCTCGAACCCTTCGTAAAGCGTCGGATACCAGAGCAGACCGTTCAGCCGTTCGACTACCGGCAGCACCGCCTTGCGGCTCGACGAGGTGTAGCAGCCGAAGATCGTGCTGACCTGATCCTCGATCATCAGCCGCTTGGCGTAATGACCATAGGCGGCCGAGTCCGATCCGGGGTCATAGGCAACGGGAACCAGCTCGCGGCCGCAGACGCCGCCCGCTTCATTCACCTCTTCGATCGCGAGTTGCGTGCCCTGATACTGGGTCTCCTCGATGACCGACATGAAGCCGGTTCGCGAGAACAGCACTCCTATCCGCCACGGAGCGGATGTCGTTTGGGTAAGGTTCGACATGATCAGGCCCTCGACAGAATTGGAGGGACGAGAGGGATTATTGTTCTTGTTGCTCTCGAACAGCATTGCCGGCTGCGGAAGATTGCATGCCATCTGCCGCGAGACAAGGACCCTGGCCGCTCATCCTGTCAGCGAAGCTGACGCGAAAGCAGGCAGACTAATGTGTCACCCGCGACGGGTCACAGGCGCAGCGCTCCACGGACCACCTATCTCCGGTAGCTGCACCGCCGATTTCCCGTATCAAGGCATGTCCGGCCGGTCACCTCGCGTACATCAACCGGAAGGTTGAGAGCTGCAACGGGATTGCTCGTTAAGCTGCGCCCCGGTCGGGAGATGCCGCAACTCCCGATCGAGGAGGTCCCATCAGCGCAGGCTAGGCAGATCGAGCCGGTTGGCGCGCGCGCATTCGACCGCCGTGTCATAGCCGGCATCGGCGTGGCGCATCACGCCTGTCGCCGGGTCGTTCCATAGCACACGCTCGAGCCGGCGCGCGGCCTCCGGCGTGCCGTCAGCGACGATCACCATGCCGGCGTGCTGCGAATAGCCGATGCCGACGCCGCCGCCGTGATGCAGCGACACCCAGGTGGCGCCGCTCGCGCAGTTGAGCAGTGCATTGAGCAGCGGCCAGTCGGACACCGCGTCGGAGCCGTCGCGCATCGCCTCGGTCTCGCGGTTCGGGCTCGCCACCGAGCCGCTGTCGAGATGATCGCGGCCGATCACGATCGGCGCCTTGAGCTCGCCGCGCGCCACCATCTCGTTGAAGGCAAGGCCAAGCCGATGGCGGTCGCCGAGCCCGACCCAGCAAATTCGCGCAGGCAGTCCCTGAAACTTGATGCGCGCCTTGGCCATGTCGAGCCAGTTGTGCAGGTGGCTGTCGTTGGGCATCAGCTCCTTGACCTTTGCATCGGTCTTGAAGATGTCCTCGGGATCGCCCGACAGCGCCGCCCAGCGGAACGGCCCGACGCCGCGGCAGAACAGCGGACGGATATAGGCCGGAACGAAGCCTGGAAAATCGAACGCCTGCTTCAGGCCCATGTCCTTGGCCATCTGGCGGATGTTGTTGCCGTAATCGAGCGTCGGGATTCCCTGCGCGTGAAAATCCAGCATGGCCTGGACGTGATCGACCATCGAGGTCTTGGCTGCCGTCTCAACGGCCTTCGGGTCGCCCGCGCGTTTGGTTTCCCAATCGGCGAGTGTCCATCCCTTCGGCAAATAACCGTTGATCGGATCATGCGCGCTGGTCTGGTCGGTGACGATGTCCGGGCGCACGCCGCGGTGCACCAGTTCGGGAAAGATCTCGGCCGCATTGCCGAGCAGGCCGACCGACACCGGCTTCTGGCTCTTGACCGCCTCAGCAATGATCGCGAGCGCGTCATCGAGCGTCGCCGCCTGGCGGTCGAGGTAGCCCGTCCGCAGCCGCATCTCGATGCGGCTCGGCTGGCATTCGACCGCGAGCATCGAGGCGCCGGCCATCGTCGCGGCCAGCGGCTGGGCACCGCCCATGCCGCCGAGGCCCGCCGTCAGGATCCATTTGCCGGCGAGACTGCCGCCATAATGCCGGCGGCCGACCTCGACGAACGTCTCATAGGTCCCCTGCACGATGCCCTGGCTGCCGATATAGATCCATGAGCCTGCCGTCATCTGGCCGAACATCATCAGGCCCTGCCGGTCGAGCTCGTTGAAATGATCGAGCGTTGCCCAATGCGGCACCAGGTTGGAATTCGCGATCAGTACGCGCGGCGCGTCGGCATGGGTCCGGAAAATGCCGACCGGCTTGCCGGACTGCACCAGCAGGGTCTGGTCGCCTTCGAGCTTGCGCAAGGACGCGGCAATCCGATCAAAGCTCTCCCAGTCGCGCGCCGCACGGCCGATGCCGCCATAAACCACGAGCTCGCTCGGGCGCTCGGCGACATCAGGGTCCAGATTGTTCATCAGCATGCGCAGCGGTGCTTCCGTCAGCCAGCTCTTGGCGCTGATGTCGGTGCCGCGGGGAGCACGGATGATGCGTTCGTTATCCAGTCGGCGGTTCATGACGGATGTTCCTGCTAAGCAAGTCTTCTAAGTCAGTCTTGGAAATGGATCGGTCGGAAGCACCGCGATCGCAGCGGCGGGCAGCGCGTCGGCTTCGATCAGAGCGGCCGCCCTGGCGAGATCGTCAGCCATGTAGCGGTCGGCGGCGAGCGCCGGAACCTGCTCTCGGAGCGCGGCAATGACCGCAGCGAGCGGCGCGCTCGTTGAATGCGGCGCGCGCAGCGTGATGCCCTGCGCCGCGACCAGCAGCTCGATGCCGAGGATGGCGGCGAGATTGTCGGCCATGTCGGACAGCCGGCGCGCAGCATGCGCGGCCATCGAGACGTGATCCTCCTGATTGGCGCTGGTCGGCGTGGAATCGATCGAGCACGGCAAGGCGCGCTGCTTGTTCTCGGCATAAAGAGCCGCCGCCGTCACCTCGGCGATCATGAAGCCGGAATTGATGCCGGGTTCGGGCGTCAGGAACGGCGGCAGGCCGAAGTTCAGGGCGGGATCGACGAGGGTCGCGATCCGCCGCTCGCTGGTCGCCCCGATCTCCGAAAGCGCGAGCGCAATCTGGTCGGCGGCGAACGCCACCGGCTCGGCGTGGAAATTGCCGCCTGACACGATTTCGCCGGTCTCTACCAGGACGAGTGGATTGTCGGTGACGGCATTGGCCTCAACGGTCAGCCCGCGGGCGGCTTGCGCGAGCAGGTCGAGCACAGCACCCGCGACCTGCGGCTGGCAGCGCAGGCAATAGGGATCCTGCACGCGCTCGTCGCCTTCGAGATGCGATTGCCTGATGTCGCTGCCGTCAAGCAGCGCGGTCAGGGCGGCGGCCGCAGCGATCTGCCCGTCATGGCCACGCAAAGATTGAATCTCGGGACGAAACGGCACCGTCGACGCCATCGCCGCATCGACCGACAGCGCACCGGTCACCAGCGCGGCGCACGCCAGGCGATGCGCTCGCAGCAGACCGGAGATGGCGTAGGCGGAGGAAAACTGCGTGCCGTTGATCAGCGCGAGCCCCTCCTTCGGGCCGAGCGTCAACGGCGCGAGGCCGGCAACCGCAAGCGCTTCGCGACCCGGCACGACTTTGCCATCAAGGATTGCCTGCCCCTCCCCGATCATGACCGCGGTCATGTGAGCGAGCGGCGCGAGATCGCCGGAGGCACCGACCGAGCCCTGCTGCGGCACCAGCGGATAAACGCCGCGCGCCAGCATGCCCTGCAACTGCTCGATCACCTCGCGGCGCACGCCGGATGCGCCGCGACCGAGCGAAATCACTTTCAACGCCATCATCAAACGCACGATCGGCTCGGGCGTGTTCGGACCGACTCCACAGCAGTGCGACAAGATGAGGTTGCGCTGAAGCAGCGCGGTTTGATCGGGCGCAATGCGCGTCGATGCCAGCTTCCCGAAACCGGTATTGATGCCGTAGACGGGAACGTCGATATGCGCCGCCTTCGCCACGATCTCCGCGGCCGCCTCGACGCGCGGCCAGCACGATGGATCGAGCATGATGGGCGCGCCCGCGAGCACGCGCACCAGGACGTCGAGGCCGACGGTTCCGGGCGTCACGACGACAGGCGCATCCCGATCGCTCATTGCCCCCTCCACACCCGGCTGTGCAGCGGGTTGAAGCCGATGCGGTAGACCAGTTCGGCCGGACGCTCGATGTCCCAGATCGCCAGATCGCACCACTTGCCGGCCTCTAACGTACCGGTCTCGGCGAGCATGCCGAGCGCGCGCGCCCCTTCCCGCGTCACCCCTGTGAGGCATTCGGCGACCGTCATCCGGAACAGCGTTGCGCCCATGTTCATCGCCAGCAGGAGCGAGGTGAGCGGCGAGCTGCCAGGATTGCAATCGGTCGCCAGCGCCATGTTCACACCGTGGCTACGGAACAGCTCGACCGGCGGCTTGTGCGTTTCACGAATGAAATAGAACGCGCCGGGCAGCAGGACCGCGACGGTGCCGGCCTTCGCCATCGCCACCGCGCCGGCTTCGTCGGTGTGCTCGAGATGATCGGCCGAGAGCGCCGAGAATTTCGCGGCCAGCGCCGCGCCGCCGAGATTGGACAGCTGATCCGCATGCAGCTTGACCGGCAGTCCGAGCGCACGCGCCGCCTCGAACACCCGTGCCGTCTGCTCTCCGGAAAACGCGATCCCCTCCATGAAGCCGTCGACGGCATCGGCGAGGCCGGCCTTGGCCACGGCCGGCAGCATCTCGTTGCAGACCAGATCGATGTAACCGTCCTTGTCGCCATTGGCCTCCAGCGGCAGCGCATGCGCTCCGAGGAAAGAGGTGCGGATCGCGACCTGCCGCAGGCGGGCGAGGCTGCGTGCCGCCGCAAGCTGTCGCATCTCGGTCTCGGCATTGAGGCCATAGCCGGACTTGATCTCGACGGTGGTTGCGCCCTCGCCGATCAGCGCGTCGAGCCGCGGCAGCGCGCCGGCGACGAGCTCCGCCTCGGTCGCCTTGCGCGTCGCCGCAACGGTCGAGACGATGCCGCCGCCGGCGCGCGCGATCTCCTCATAGCTCGCGCCCTTCAGGCGCAGCTCGAACTCGTGCGCGCGGTCGCCGCCGAAGACGAGATGGGTGTGGCAATCGACGAGCCCAGGCGTGATCCAGCGGCCGGCACAATCGATCCGATCAACGGCGTCCGCATCCACAGGAAAGTCCGACTGCACGCCGGCATAGACGATGCGGCCGTCGCGCGCCGCGATCAGGCCCCGCTCGATCTCGCCGAGATCAGTGCGGTCGCTGCGCATCGTGGCGAGCCGGGCGTTGTGCCAGATACGGTCGAAGCGCTCTGCCATGCGATCGTCCCCTCGAGGTGGGATGCTTGACTTATATGTCTAGACATATAATCGTGTCCGGGTTCTGTCCAGCCGGCGTGGAAAAATGACACGACTGCATTTCGCATTCGCGCTGCTGCCTTCGGGCTGGGCCAATGACGTGCAGGTCGTCGTTGTCGATGGCGCGATCGCCTCGGTGACGGCGGGCGTTGCGCCTGGCGCCGGCGACGAACGTCACCAAATGGCGGTTCCGGGATTGGCGAGCCTGCACAGCCACGCCTTTCAGCGCGGCATGGCCGGCCTTGCCGAACTGCGCGGCGACACGACCGATACGTTCTGGACCTGGCGTGAGACGATGTATCGCTTCACGCTGACCATGACGCCGGACGACGTCACAGCCGTCGCGACCCTGCTCTATGTCGAGATGCTCGAGCGCGGCTTTACCCGTGTCGGCGAGTTTCACTATCTGCATCATGATCGAGGCGGCGCGCCCTACGCCAATCTCGCCGAGATGGCCATACGCATCGCAGAGGCCGCCGACGCCTCCGGCATCGGGCTCACGCTGCTGCCAAGTTTCTATGCTCACAGCACGTTCGGCGGCGCCGCACCGCATGCCGGGCAACGTCGCTTCATCTGCTCGGTCGATCAGTTCGCCGCGCTGATGGCCGCCTCGCGCGAGGCAATCCGAAAACTTCCCGGCGCCAACATCGGAATCGCTCCGCATAGCCTGCGCGCCGTGGCGCCGGATGAGCTGGCGGCGATCATCCCGCTTGCCGGGGCGGACCCGATCCACATCCACGCCGCCGAACAGGTGCGCGAGGTGGAGGATTGCCTTGCCTGGTCAGGACAGCGGCCGGTGCAATGGCTGCTCGAACATGCGCCCGTCGATCAGCGCTGGTGCCTCATTCACGCGACCCACATGACGGAGCAGGAAGTCAATGCACTCGCCGGCAGCGGCGCGATTGCCGGCCTTTGCCCCGTCACCGAAGCAAGTCTCGGCGACGGCATCTTCTCGGCGCGCGAATTCCTCGCCGCGGGCGGCCGGTTCGGCATCGGCACCGATTCCAATGTGCTGGTCGGCGTCGCCGACGAGCTGCGCCAGCTCGAATACGGTCAGCGGCTGAAACACCGCGAGCGCAATGTGCTCTCGGGGCGTCCCGGCACATCCACCGGCCGCGCCCTGTTCGACCAGGCGCTCGCGGGCGGCGCGCAGGCTCTGGCACAGACCAAGGCCGGGCTTGCGCCCGGCGCGCGCGCCGACATCGTCAGCCTCGACACCGCGCATCCGTCCCTCGCGGGACGGTCGGGCGATGCTGTTCTCGACGGCTGGCTGTTTGCAACCGGCAGCGACGCGATCGACTGCGTCTGGGCCCGCGGCGACAAGGTGGTCACAGGCGGACGGCACCGGCTGCGTGACAAGGCGCGCGAGCAGTTCAATGCAAGCGTGCGGAGGCTCGTCGCATGAGCCTCGCCTCCGACCAGGCCAAGCCCGGCGCGGCGAACAAGCCGACACTCTACAAGCGCATCCGGCTCGACATCGAGACGCGGATCCTGACCGGCGAATGGCCGCCCGGGCATCGCATCCCGTTCGAGCACCAGCTGATGGCGCGCTATCGCTGCTCGCGCATGACGGTGAACAAGGCGTTGTCGGAACTGGCGCAGGCCGACCTGATCGAGCGGCGGCGCCGTGCCGGCACCTTCGTGCGCCGTCCGCAGCATCTGTCGGCGGTGCTCAAGATCGCCGACATCCGCGCCGAGATCACCGCGCTCGGCCGCAGCTACGGCTATCAGCTGATCGAATGCCGGCGCCGTACCGCGACATCGGCCGATCGCGCCCGGCTCGGCGTCAGCACGGCCGGCAAGATAGTCGCGATCGCCTGCCGGCACAGCGCCGACAATGTGCCGTTCGCCGTCGAGGACAGGCTGATCGATCTCTCCACGGTCCCGGAAGCTGCAACCGCGGACTTCGCCCGCGAACCGCCGGGATCATGGCTGCTGCACCATGTGCCGTGGACCGAAGCCGAGCATACCATCAGCGCCGTCGTCGCCGACGACCGCACGGCAAAGGCGCTCGACATCGCGGTCGGCGCGCCCTGCCTCGTGATCGACCGCTACACCTGGCGCAGCGCACGCACGGTGACGGCGGTGCGGCTGCATTATCCAGGCGAGACGCATCGGCTGGTGGCCCGCTTCAAGGGAGGCTGAGGACAGCTTGCGCGGCATATTTCATGCAATGCATCATGGGCCATCGTCCGCCGACATGCTTCATGCGGCAATCCGCCGCGACTGAAGAGATCAGTGACGTGAAGACATCAACTGGGTTCAATCCATCGTTCAAGGGGTCGACAATCATGCGTTCCTTCAAGCTATTGCCCGCAATCGCAGTGTTGCTCGCGTCCACGGGCGCGTTCGCGGATGACGTCAAGGTCGGCGTCGGCATCTCCGGATGGACCGGCTTCGCGCCGCTGACGCTCGCCAAGGAGGCCGGCATCTTCAAGAAGAACGGCCTCGACGTGACCCTGAAGAAGATTCCGCAGAAGGACCGCCATCTCGCGATCGCCTCGGGCGACATCCAGTGCGCGGCCACCACGGTCGAGACCTGGATCTCCTGGAACGCCAATGGCGTCGCGACCAAGCAAATCTTCCAACTCGACAAGAGCTATGGCGCCGACGGCATGGCCGTGCGCAACGACATCGCCGCGATCAAGGACCTCAAGGGCAAGACCGTCGCGGCGTCGGCGCCCGGCACCTCTCCGTATTTCGCGCTGGCCTGGATGCTGAAGAAGAACGGCCTCACGGTGAAAGACGTCACCGTGGTGAATCTGGAGCCGGCCGCCGCAGCGCAGGCCTTCGTCTCCGGCCAGAACGATGCCGCGATGACCTACGAGCCTTATCTGTCGACGGTGCGCGCCGCTCCCGACAAGGGCAAGATCATCGCGACCACGCTCGACTACCCGATCGTGATGGATACGTTCGGCTGCACGCCGAAATTCCTGACCGACAATCCGAAGGCGGCGCAGGCGCTTGCCAACAGCTATTTCGAGGCGCTCGACATGATCGCCAAGGACCAGGCCAAGTCCTACGAGATCATGGGCGCTGACGTGAAGCAGACCGGCGAGCAGTTCGGCAACTCGGCAAAGTACCTGCGCTGGCAGGACAAGGCCGCCAACCAGAAATTCTTCGCCGGCGACTTCCTGACCTTCAATAAGGACGCTGCCGAGCTCCTGCTCGAGGTCGGCATCATCAAGGCCGCGCCGAAGGTCGAAGACATCTACGACGCAAGCTTCATCAAGTAACGCAGCAACCATTTGGACCGGTCCCACCTCGCGACACAGCGGGCGGGACCGGCGCATAAGCTACTTCCGGATCATTTGATGCGTCCTCTCGAGCCCACGACATCGAAGCAGCGCGTGGCCTATGGCCTCGCCTTCTTCGTGCTATTCGTCGCCCTCTGGTCCTGGGCAACGTTCGGCGGCCATGTGTCGAGGACCTTCCTCGCCAACCCGCTGACCATGGTGCAGGAGGGCTATGAGCTGCTCGCAAAGCAGGGCTTTCTGTTCGACATCGGGATGACGATCTGGCGCGTGATCGGCGGGTTTGTGCTTGCTGCTGTCATCGCGGTGCCGCTCGGCGTTCTGATGGGCGCTTACAAGCCGATCGAGGCCTTTCTCGAGCCCTTTGTGTCCTTTGCGCGCTATCTGCCGGCATCCGCCTTCATCCCGCTGCTGATCCTGTGGGCGGGCATCGGTGAGTTGCAGAAGCTGCTTGTGATCTTCATCGGCGCAGTATTTCAGATCATCCTGATGGTCGCCGTCACCGTCGGTGCCACACGGCGCGACCTGGTGGAGGCCGCCTACACGCTCGGCGCCCGCGACCGCGGCATCATCCGCCGCGTGCTGCTGCCCTCCGCCGCGCCCGAGATTGCCGAAATCCTTCGGCTGGTGCTGGGCTGGGCCTGGACCTACGTCATCGTGGCCGAATTGATCGGCTCATCATCCGGCATCGGACACATGATCACCGACAGCCAGGCGCTGCTCAACACGGGCCAGATCATCTTCGGCATCATCGTGATCGGGCTGATCGGCCTGATCTCCGATTTCCTGTTCAAGGCCTTCAACGCCTGGCTGTTCCCGTGGAAGCTCGCATGACCGCGCTCAGGATCGATCAGGTCTCGCGAACCTTCCCCGCCCGCGCCGGCAACGCGCCGACGAGAGCGCTCGAGCCGACCACGCTCGACGTCGGCAACAACGACTTCGTCACCATCCTCGGCCCCTCCGGATGCGGAAAGTCCACTTTGCTCCGGATCATCGCCGGGCTCGACCGGCCGACCAGCGGACGGGTCACGCTCGACGGGCGCGAAATCACCGGCCCCGGCGCCGATCGCGGCATGGTGTTTCAGTCCTACACATTGTTTCCGTGGCTGACGGTGCGGGAGAATATCGCCTTCGGCCTGCGCGAGCGCGGCGTGTCGCAAGCGGAGCGCCACGAGATCGCCGATGCGTTCATTCGCCGGGTCGGGCTATCGGGCTTCGAAAATCACTGGCCCAAGCAGCTGTCGGGCGGCATGCAGCAGCGCACCGCGATTGCCCGTGCGCTGGCCAACGATCCGAAGATTCTGCTGCTCGACGAGCCGTTCGGCGCGCTGGACAACCAGACGCGCGCGCTGATGCAGGAGATGCTGCTGGGGATCTGGGAGCGCGACCAGAAAACGGTGCTGTTCGTCACCCACGACATCGAGGAAGCGATCTTCCTCGGCAGCCGCGTCATCGTCATGAGCGCGCGTCCGGGCCGCATCAAGGCCGAGATCGCAGTCGACCTGCCGCATCCCCGGTCCTACAAGATCAAGACCACGCCCGAATTCGTCGCCCTGAAGGAGCGGCTGGTGGAAGAGATCCGCACCGAGGCCCTGAAGGTCGCCGAACAGGCCTGAGAGCCTGTTTCTCCGTCATGCCCGGCCTTGTGCCGGGCATCCACGTCTTTGCTTCAATCGGACAAGAAAGACGTGGATGGCCGGGACAAGCCCGGCCATGACGAAGCAGCGCCAGTTGAGGAAAGCCGACGATTGGCTGCGCTGTCAGTGGCTGATCATCCAGGGACGCGCGGTGGGAAACCCCTTGGCGCCGCTCTTGGTCTTGGTCATCAGCCGTGCCGGCTTCTTCCTTCCCGTCGAGCAGCAGCCGCAGCCCGGGCCGTGCGCAGCCTTATATTGATCGAGCGTCTTCGGCGCGTGCCGGCTCTGCTCATTGGTGGCGTGCGCCTTGCGCTTGTCGGAGGGCATGCAGAAGAACGCCGGCGCGGTGAGGATCACGCGCGGCGACGTCGCCTCGCATTGCGGGCAGTCCTGCGGCAGGTCGCATTCCGCCATCGGCCGCATGTCGGTGAACGGGCCGCAGTCGTTGCAGAGATATTCGTAGATCGGCATTTCCTTAATCCTTGCGCAGTCGTGCGTGACATTCGGCGATGGATGCGGGGCGGCCGATACGCAGCCGTCCCGCCCCCTTCGCGCAGGGATCACCTAAAGGATCACTTGTCCGGTGAGATCGGCATCTGCACGTCGCCCTTGATGTGCTTGATCGGTCCCGCCGACGACGGCATGACGTCGAAGTCGAAGATCTCCGTCGGCAGCCACAGCGTGGCGCAGGCATTCGGCACGTCGACGACGCCGGAGATGTGACCCTGGCACGGCGCGGTGCCGAGGATCGAATAGGCCTGGGCGCCGGAGTAGCCGAACTTCTTCAGATACTCGATCGCGTTCAGGCAGGCCTGGCGATAGGCGATGTGGACGTCGAGATAATGCTGCTTGCCGGCCTCGTCGACCGAGATGCCCTCGAAAATCAGGTAATCCTTGTAGTTCGGCGTGATCGGCGACGGCTTGAACACAGGGTTCTTGATGCCGTATTTCGAGACGCCGTCCTTGATGACGTCGACCTTGATATGCAGCCAGCCGGCCATTTCGATCGCGCCGCAGAAGGTGATCTCGCCGTCGCCCTGGCTGAAATGCAGATCGCCCATCGAGAGGCCGCCGCCCGGCACATAGACCGGGAAGTAGATCTTCGAGCCGCGCGACAGATCCTTGATGTCGCAATTGCCGCCGTGCTCGCGCGGCGGCACGGTGCGGGCGCCCTCGAGGCCGATCTTGGCCTTGACGTCACCCTTGGCCTGGCCGGCATGCGCGGTCGGCGCGAACGGCGGATTGGCAAGGCCCGGCACCCGGGTCGGGTTGGTCGCGATCAGCTCGGCCTCGCGCTTGTTCCAGGCCGCCAGCATCTTGGCATCGGGCAGACAGCCGATCAGGCCGGGATGGATCAGGCCGGCGAAGTTGACGCCGGGCACGTGGCGCGACGAGGTGTAGAGGCCCTTGATGTCCCAGATCGACTTCTGCGCCAGCGGGAAATGGTCGGTAAGGAAGCCGCCGCCATTCTGCTTGGAGAAGAAGCCGTTGAAGCCCCACAGGCTCTCCTTCAACGGACCAACGTCGAGCAAGTCGACGACGAGGAGATCGCCGGGCTCGGCTCCCTTGACGCCGATCGGGCCGGACAGGAAGTGCACGATCGACAGATCGATATCGCGGACGTCGTCGGCCGAATCGTTGTTCTTGATGAAGCCACCAGTCCAGTCGACGGTCTCGATGATGAAGTCGTCGCCGGGGCTGACCCACTCGACGATCGGAACCTCGGGATGCCAGCGATTGTGAATCTTGTCGTTTTCATAGGCCGATTTGCTGAGGTCGACCTTGATCAGTGTATCTGGCATCGCATTGCTCCCCTTGGGTTACTGATAGTTAGACGGACAAGTACTTGGAAATCTGCGCGGCATCGACGCTGGCGCGCGGATCGTCGCGGACGATCTCGCCATTCTCGATGACGAGCACCCGGTCGGCGATGTCGAGCGCGAAGCTCAGGACCTGTTCGGAGACCACAATCGACAGCCCGCGCTCGTCGCGGATCCGCTTCAGGGTGCGCGCCATGTCCTTGATGATCGACGGCTGGATGCCTTCGGTCGGCTCGTCCAGCAGCAGCACCTTCGGCTTGGTCGCCAGAGCGCGGGCGATCGCGAGCTGCTGCTGCTGTCCACCCGAGAGATTGCCGCCGCGGCGGCCCTTCATCTCGAGCAGCACCGGAAACAGCTCATAGATGTCGCCCGGTACCTCGGAGCCCCCTGACACCACGAGCCCGGTCTCGATGTTCTCCTTCACCGTCATCGTGGAGAAGATCATGCGACCCTGCGGCACATAGGCGAGCCCCTTCGCGACCCGCTCGTAGCTCTTCATCGCGCCGAGCTCGGTGCCGTCCATGGTCACCTTGCCGCTCTTGGCCGGCAGGATGCCCATCAGCGACTTCATCAGCGTGGTCTTGCCCATGCCGTTGCGGCCCATGATCGCCACGATCTCGTTGGGCGCGACCGAGACGTTGAGGCCGTGCAACACTTCGCTCTGGCCGTAGGCGACGTGAAGATCATTGATTGCCAGCATCGTCCCGGTTCCTCAGTGGCCCAAATACACTTCGATGACTTTCGGATCGTTTTTGACGTGCTCCATCGTTCCCTCGGACAGGATCTGTCCCTGGTGCAGCACGGTGACCTTGTGCGCGATGTCCTCGACGAACTTCATGTCGTGCTCGATCACCAGCACCGAACGGTCCTTGATGATGCGGTTGAGCAGCTCGGCCGTCTTGGCGCGCTCGGACACGCTCATGCCGGCGACCGGCTCGTCGAGCATCAAGAGGTCCGGATCCTGGATCAGCAGCATGCCGATCTCGAGCCACTGCTTCTGGCCATGGCTCAACTGGTCGGCATAGGTGTTGAGCTTGTCCTTCAGGAAGATCATCTCGGCGACCTCCTCGACCCGCTGCCTGACGGTGTCGTCGCGCTGGAAGGTCAACGAGCCGAACACCGTGCGGCCGCGCGGGAAGGAAATCTCGAGGTTCTCGAACACGGTGAGATCCTCGAACACCGACGGCGTCTGGAACTTGCGGCCCACCCCGGCCTGCACGATCTCGTTCTCGCGCAATCTGGTCAGCTCCTGGCCGCGGAACTGGATCGAGCCTGACGTCGCCCTGGTCTTGCCGCAGATCAGGTCGAGCACTGTGGTCTTGCCGGCGCCGTTCGGGCCGATGATGACGCGGATCTCGTTCTCCTCAACATAGAAGGAGAGATCGTTCACGGCCTTGAAGCCATCGAACGACACAGTGAGACCGGAGACCGCGAGCAGGAAGTCCTTGGGCTGATGGCCGACGAGCATGATGATCCCTCCTCACTCGGCCGGTGCGCCGTCGGCGATCAGGCCGGCCGCCGATTTCGATTTGCGTGATGCCAGCAGGCGATCGATGCGCGGCTGGACGTGGTCCGCCCAGATGCCGGAGAGCCCGTTCGGGAAGGCGAGCACGACCGCGATGAACAGCGCGCCGAGGCCGAACAGCCAGAGCTGCGGGAAGGACTCCGAGAGGCTGGTCTTGGCGAAATTGACCAGGAGCGCGCCCCAGACTGCGCCGAAGATCGACATCCGGCCGCCGACCGCGGTGTAGATCACCATCTCGATCGACGGCACGATGCCGACGAAGGACGGCGACATGAAGCCGACCTCGAGCGTGAACATGGCGCCGCCGATCGCAGCGAACACCGCCGCGGCGCAGAACGCGAAGATCTTGAAGTTGGCGACGCTGTAACCGGAGAAGCGCACGCGATCCTCCTGCTCCCGCATTGCTACCAGGATGCGCCCGAGTTTTGTCAGGCGGATGAACTGCGCGACGCAGATGCAGCCGAACAGCAGCACAACCTCGACGAAATACAGAATGAACTTGGCGTGATCGCTGCGGATGTCCCAGCCGTGCAGCGTGCGTAAGTCGGTAATGCCGTTGATGCCACCGGTGTAGCCTTGCTGCCCGACAATCAGAATAGTGAGGATCGCGGCGATCGCTTGCGTGATGATGGCAAAGTACACGCCGCCGACCCGACGCTTGAACATCGCGGCACCGATGATCAGCGCGAAGACCGCGGGAACCAGCAAGATCGCAAGCAGCGTGACCGGGAAGCTGTGGAACGGCTTCCAGAAGAAAGGCAGCGAGGTGAGCTGGTTCCAGTCCATGAAGTCGGGGATGCCCGGTGTCGACTGGATCTTGGTGTTCGCGACCGACGACGCCTCGAGCTTGAGGTACATCGCCATGCAGTAGCCGCCGAGGCCGAAGAACACGCCCTGCCCCAGGCTCAGGATGCCGCCATAGCCCCAGCACAGCACGAGGCCGATCCCGACGAAGGCGTAGGTCAAATATTTGGCGACGAGGTTGAGGCGGAAGATATCGAGCGACAGCGGCAGGACGAGAAACAACAGCACCGCGAGCGCAAGGAAGCCGAGCAGTTCGGAGCGATTGAAAAAGCGCGAGTTGATGATCATGACCAGCCTGCTTGTTCTTATTTGCGGACCTTGAGCGCGAAGAGCCCCTGCGGACGCACCATCAGGATCGCGACGATCGTCAGCAGCGTGATCACCTTGGCCATCGATCCCGACAGGAAGAATTCCAGCGTCGATTGGGTCTGCGAGATCGAGAAGGCGGAGGCGATGGTGCCGAACAGCGAGGCGGCGCCGCCGAACACAACCACCAGGAAGGTGTCGACGATGTAAAGCTGGCCGGCGGTCGGCCCGGTCGAGCCGATCATGGTGAAGGCCGAGCCGGCGATCCCGGCGATGCCGCAACCCAGGCCAAAGGTGTAACGATCGACCTTCTCGGTGTTGATGCCGACGGCGCCCGCCATCACGCGGTTCTGCACCACGGCGCGCACCTGCTTGCCCCAGCTTGACCAGAACAGCACATAGGCGACCGCGATCGTGATCAGGATGGTCAGCGCCATCACGAACATGCCGTTGATCGGTATCTGGATGGAGTCGGTCGCTTGCCAGGAGCCCATCATCCATTCCGGCAGTTCGACGCCGACCTCGCGCGCGCCGAAGACCGAACGATAGGCCTGTTGCAGGATCAGGCTGAGGCCCCAGGTCGCCAGCAGCGTGTCGAGCGGACGCTTGTAGAGATGGCGTATCAGCGCCCACTCGACCAGCATGCCGAGCGCGCCTGACGCAGTGAACGCGAGGATCATTGCGATGAAGAAGTAACCGGGGAACAGCCAGGGCGCGACGTGCTGCACGGCGTTCGACGTCATCCAGGTGACGTACGCCCCCAAGATCATGAACTCGCCGTGGGCCATGTTGATGACGCCCATCTGGCCGAAGATGATGGCAAGGCCCAGCGCCATCAGCACATAGACGGAGAACAGGATGAGCCCGGCAAATCCCTGCATCGCAAGGATGGCGCCGAGATCGCTGATCGAATAGTCGCCGAACATCTGGTCCTCCGTCATTCCAAGGGGCACGCGCCGCCGGTCAAGCGACGCTCGTTCCGTAGCGTGGACGATGACGTCCACGCCACGATGCGTTGGGGAGCTTCGTAGCCCGGGTGAGCGGGTGCGATACCCGGGACGGTCCCGCATATCGCCCCGCTCATGCGGGCTACTGGCTCACTGGTAGCCCTTGGGGAACGGATCCGGCTCGACGAGATCGGCGGTCTCGTAGATCAGCTCGTACTGGCCGTCGGCCTTGGCGCGTCCGACGCGGGTCTTCGACCAGAGGTGATGATTCTCGTGGATCCGGACGTAACCTTCCGGCGCGCCCTTGAACTCGACGCCGGGCGACGCGGCCGCCACCTTGTCGATGTCGAAGGAGCCGGCCTTCTCCACCGTCAACTTCCACAGCCACGGACCGAGATAGGCAGCCTGGGTGACGTCTCCGATCACGGTCTTCTCGCCCCACATCTTCTTGAAGGCGGGCACGAAGGCCTTGTTGTTCGGATTGTCGAGCGACTGGAAGTATTTCATGCAGGCATAGGCGCCGGCGATGTTCTCGCCGCCGATGCCGTCGATCTCGTCCTCGGTGACCGAGATCGTGAGCAGCGTCTGCTTGGACAAGTCGATGCCGGCCGCCTTGAGCTGCTTGTAGAATGCGACGTTGGAGCCGCCGACGATGATCGCGTAGATCACGTCCGGCTTGGTCAGCTTGATCTTGTTGATGACCGAGTTGAACTGGGTCGAGCCGAGCGGGAAGTATTCCTCGCCGACCACCTTGCAGCCCTGCAGATGGTTCTCGATGTGCTTGCGCGCGATCTTGTTCGAGGTGCGTGGCCAGATGTAGTCCGAGCCGAGCAGGTAGAAGCTCTTGGCGCCCTTGGTCTTGTTGACCCAGTCGAGGCCGGCGATGATCTGCTGGGTCGCCTCCTGCCCGGTGTAGATCACGTTCTTGGACTGCTCGAGGCCTTCATAGAAGGTCGGGTAGTACAGCATGCCGTTGTACTGCTCGAACACCGGCAGCACCGCCTTGCGCGAGGCCGAGGTCCAGCAGCCCATTACGGCCGCGCATTTGTCGTTGACCAGCAGCTTCTTGGCCTTTTCCGCGAAGGTCGGCCAGTCGCTGGCGCCGTCTTCCTGGATGAACTTGATCTTGCGGCCGAGCACGCCGCCGGCGGCATTGATCTGCTCGATCGCGAGCTTCTCGGCCTCGACCGACCCGGTCTCGGAGATCGCCATGGTGCCGGTGACGGAATGCAGGATGCCGACCGTGACTTCGCTATCGGTGACTGCAAGACCCGTGGTATTGACCGCAGAGGTTGCAGGAACGTCGGCAAATGCCGGACGGCCCAGCATCGAAACGGCCGGCAATGCCGCCATTCCCATCAAGAGCTTGCGTCGGAGCGGAGACTTCAGGCCTGGTTTTGGTTCGTCTGACATGAGCACCCCATCTGGTTCGAGAACGCTTATTGATCAGGCGAGGATTGCTCACTTTTGTGCAGCGCACTGATACGTGAGATCGCGTATACTGCACCGCAAAATAGCGACGTAGGTTTTTGGTACGGGATTTGCCCGCGATCAGCGCATCGTGGACCAGGAGTTCAAACGAGTGGCAGGGCGGCAGCGGATAGACCGCGTCAGGCGCCAGTACAATCAATGGGTCGCCAACCAGACGCTGGAAGACTACGCGCTGCGCTTCACCGCCAAGAGCGCGCGGCGCTGGTCCGCCGCCCGCGTCGCCAACACCGCGCTCGGCGCGATCTCCTTCCTTGCGCTGGAGGCGATCGGCGGCACCATCACCCTGAACTATGGCGCGATGAACGCCTCCGCCGCGATCCTGGTCGTCAGCGTCATCATCTTCCTCTGCGGACTGCCGATCGCCTACCATGCCGCGAAAAGCGGCATCGACATCGACCTGCTGACCCGCGGCGCCGGCTTCGGCTATATCGGCTCGACCATCACCTCGCTGATCTACGCCTCCTTCACCTTCATTTTCTTCGCGATCGAGGCGGTGATCCTGGCCAGCGCGCTCGACATGTGCTTCGGCATCCCGCGACCGATCGGCTATTTGATCAGCGCAGTCGTGATCATTCCGCTGGTCATCTACGGCATCACGCTGATCAGCCGCTTCCAGCTCTGGACCCAGCCGCTGTGGATCATCCTCCACATCATGCCGTTCGCGGCGATCGCCTGGGCCAATCCGCATTCCTTCACCGAGTGGCGCAAATTCGCCGGCGATCACGGCGATCCCGCAGGGACTCTCGACCTGCTGCTGTTCGGCACCGCCGCCTCCGTCGTGTTCGCGCTGGTGGCGCAGATCGGCGAGCAGGTCGACTTCCTGCGCTTTCTGCCGCGCGACCGCCGCACCTCGCGCAAGGCCTGGTGGATCGCGCTGCTGAGCGCCGGTCCCGGCTGGATCGTGCTCGGCGCGCTCAAACTGCTGGCCGGTTCGTTCCTGGCCTTCTTCGCGCTCAGCCACGGCGTCTCGGCCGAGCACGCGGCCGAGCCGGCCAACATGTATCTCGAAGCCTTCCGCTACGTGCTGTCGCAGCCGGATCTGGCAATGGCGCTGACCGGGACATTTGTGATCCTGTCGCAGGTCAAGATCAACGTCACCAACGCCTATGCCGGCTCGATCGCCTGGTCGAACTTCTTCTCCCGCCTCACCCACTCGCATCCGGGCCGCGTGGTGTGGCTGGTGTTCAATGTCGTCGTCGCGCTGCTGCTGATGGAGATCGGTGTCTACAAGGCGCTGGAGCAGACGCTCGCGCTCTACTCCAACGTCGCGATCGCCTGGGTCGGCGCGCTGGTGGCCGATCTCGTCGTCAACAAGCCGCTCGGCCTGCGGCCGCAGCACATCGAGTTCAAGCGCGCCCATCTCTGCGATATCAATCCGGTCGGCGTCGGCGCGATGACGATCGCCACCGTGGTCTCGATCAGCGCGTTCTACGGCCTGTTCGGCCCGACCGCGAAGGCGCTGTCGGCCTTCGTTGCGCTTGCGGTCGCGTTCGTCACGGCTCCCCTGATCGCCTGGGCCACCGACGGCAAGTACTACATCGCCCGCAAGCCGAAGCGGAGCTGGCAGAACATTGAATCGATCCAGTGCTGCATCTGCGAGCATGCGTTCGAGCCCGAGGACATGGCTTCCTGCCCGGCCTATGCAGGCCCGATCTGCTCACTGTGCTGCTCGCTCGACGCACGCTGCCATGACCTCTGCAAGCCGCATGGCCGGATCGGCGCACAGGTCTCGGACGCGCTGGGCAAGGTGATGCCGCAGCCGATCTACGCCCGCATCAATTCACAGCTCGGGCATTACCTCGGCGTGTTCGCCGTCTCAGCCGGCCTCGTGGCGCTGGTGCTCGGCCTGATCTACCTGCAGACCACGGCGGCCGTGCATGCCAATGAATTGCTGGCCGACGTGCTCTGGAAGGTGTTCTTTGCGCTGACCCTCATCATCGGCGTGGTCGCCTGGCTGTTCGTACTGGCGCAACAAAGCCGGCGCGCCGCGGAAGCGGAAACACGCCGCCAGACCACGCTGCTGATCCAGGAGATCGACGCCCACAAGCGCACCGACGCCGAACTGCAGCGCGCCAAGGAAGTCGCCGAGTCAGCCAATCTCGCCAAAAGCCGCTACGTCGTGGGCCTCAGCCACGAGCTTCGCTCGCCGCTGAATGCGATCTCCGGCTACGCGCAATTGCTGGAGCAGGACGACAGCCTGCAGGTGCGGCCGCGCGAGCAGGTGCGCGTCGTCCGCCGCAGCGCCGATCATCTGTCTGGGCTGATCGACGGCATCCTCGATATCTCCAAGATCGAGGCCGGCCGGCTCTACCTGTCGCGCGACGAAGTGCGGCTGAACGATTTCCTCGAGCAGCTGGTCGGCATGTTCCGCCTGCAAGCCGCAGCAAAAGGCATCGACTTCGTGTTCAAACGGCCGGCCGTGCTGCCCGTCGTGGTCTATGCCGACGAGAAGCGGCTGCGTCAGATCCTGATCAACCTGCTGTCGAACGCGATCAAGTTCACGCAATCCGGCCAGGTCCAGTTCGTGGTGCATTACCGCAGCCCGGTCGCAGAGTTCGAGGTGATCGATACCGGGCCGGGCATCCAGCCCGACGACCTCGAGCGGATCTTCGCGCCGTTCGAGCGCGGTGCGCTCGGCGTCACCCAGCCGCAGACCGGCACCGGGCTTGGCCTGACCATCAGCCGCCTGCTCGCGGGCGTGATGGGCGGCGACATCAAGGTCCTGAGCACGGTCGGCACCGGCAGCACCTTCCGCGTCAAGCTGCTGCTGTCGGAGGTCACCAATCCGCGGCGCGATGCACCGGTCGATGCTCCCGTGTACGGCTATCACGGTCCGCGCAAGACCATCCTGATCACCGACGACGACCCGACCCACCGCGACCTGTTGCGCGAGATCCTGACGCCGCTCGGCTTCATCCTGCTCAGCGCGCCGGACGGACCGGGCTGCCTTGCCCTCGCACAGCATTGCCGGCCGGACTTATTTCTGCTCGACATCTCGATGGCGGGCATGGACGGCTGGACGGTCGCCGAAACCCTGCGCTCCGAAGGCCATCACCAGGCGCGGATCCTGATGATCTCGGCCAGCGCGCTCGAGGCTCATGGCGCGCCGCTGGCGCAGCCATTCCATGACGGCTACCTGATGAAGCCGATCGACATCCCGCGGCTGCTCGAGACCATCCGCCAGTTGCTCAAGATCGAGTGGCAGTATGAGGCCGAGCCGGCCCCGCCTCCGCAATGGAAGCCCGAGAGTAGTTCGCGGCCGCCGGTGAAATATGTCGAAGAGCTGATCAGCCTCGGCCAGCTCGGCTATGTCAGGGCGATCCAGCTCAAGCTCGACGAGATCGGCAATGAGTGTCCCGAACATGCCGATTTCGTCGGCCAGATGCGCACGCTGATCGACCGGTTCGATCTCGATCAATATATGGCGACGTTGAAGACATTGCACAGCTATGACCATTGAACAGAAGAAGCGCGACGTCGCGCTCGTCGTCGACGACTCACCCGAGACGTTGCGTCTCTTGACCGATGCGCTCGACGGCGCTGGCATGACCGTGATGGTCGCGCTCGACGGCGCCTCGGCGATGCGCATCGTCGAACAGATCACGCCCGATATCGTGTTGCTCGATGCCGTGATGCCCGGCATGGACGGTTTCGAGACCTGCCGGCGGCTGAAGCGCGACGCAGGGCTCGACGGCGTGCCGATCATCTTCATGACGGGCCTCGCCGAGACCGAGCATATCGTGCGCGGGCTGGAGGCCGGCGGCGTCGACTATGTCACGAAGCCGATCGTGGTCGAGGAGATGCTCGCGCGCATCCGGGTCCATCTCGCCAATGCGCGGATGACGCAAAGCGCCCGCGCGGCGCTCGACGTCTCCGGCCGCTATCTGCTCGCCGTGAACAGCGCCGGCGCGCTGCTGTGGGCGACGCCGCAGGCACAGCGACTGCTGTCGGATACGCTCGCCGACGCCGCCGACAATTTCGCGCTGCCGGACCCGATGCCGCAATGGCTCGAGCAGGCGCAGAAGGGCGGCACGGGAAAGAAGACAGCGACCGTGGCGTCGTTCCCCGGCAACGAACAGCTTCGGCTGCAATATATGGGCAAGCTCGGGCCCAACGAATTCCTGCTGCGGCTCGCCAAGGACACCAGCGGCGACATGCCAGCCGAGTTCTCCAGCGAGCTCGGCCTGACCACCCGCGAGGGCGAGGTGCTGTCCTGGCTCTCCAAGGGCAAGACCAACCGCGACATCGCGCAGATCCTCGGCCTCAGCCCGCGTACCGTCGACAAGCACCTCGAGCAGATCTACGCCAAGCTCGGCGTCGAGAACCGCACCGCCGCCGCCGCGATCGCGGTCAACGCGAGGCATCGCAAGTCTTGATCAAGCGCACTCTGCGCCTCGCGCATCGAAACGTACGCGAGGCACGGGGACGCTACGCATCCACAGTCGGCGAACTGCCTTTCCGATCAGCTGGCACCGCAGATTCCAACGACACGTCGTGTTCCGGCGGCTGCGTCTTTCGCCACTGCGCCGGCGTCACGCCCATGTGGCTCTTGAAGGCGCGCTGAAAGGCAGCCTCCGATTGATACCCGACCATCTCTGCCACGGCGCCCGTCGAAAGCGATGATCCCTTCAACTCGTTCGCCGCAAGTGTCATCCTGATATCGGTGAGCAGATCGCTGGCCGATCGCCCGAGCTTGTCCTGGAACTGCCGCGCCAGCGTCGCGCGCGACATGTTGCAAAGCCGTGCGAGCTCCGGCAGCGACCACGCATGCGCGGGCTCCTTGAACATGGCGGCCACGGCCGGTGCGAGCCTGGGATCGCCGACCAGGGCGAGAAGTCCCCGTGACGTTGCATCGGTCTCGCTGGCAAGCCGCAGCACAAGCGCGAACATTGCCGTGGACAGCGCATTCAGCATGGCGTGGCCGCCCAGATGATCGTCGGCCGTTTCGCTGCGCATCAGCGACACGAGCCCGGCGAGCTGCGCAGCCGTTCCCTTTCCCGCACGCGTGCCGGCGTGCACGACAAGGCGCGGCGGAAGATAACCGCGCAACAGACGGTCGTGTGGCGGTGCAATCGCGAAGTGCCCGCACAACAGGTCAAGCCGTTCGTCCGATCCGAGGTTTTCGCTGATCGTGAAATTCTCCGCCGCCCGGTTGCGCGCCGGCAGCGGTGTCGCCCCGCTGCCATCGTGCATCACGTGTCGCGGGTTGCCGGGAAGCAGGAGGATGTCGCCGGCCTTCAGCAGCAACGGCCGTCCGCCCGCGGCGTCGTCCAGGATCGCCGAGCCGGCAAGCACCGCATGATAGGGGATCTCGCTGGTTACACCCGGGCCCTGCTCGATACGCCAGGGCACGCTGTAGCTGCAGCGCAGGTCGAGCCGCCCGCGCACCGGCATCATCTCGAACAGCCGGCTCAGCCAATCCATAGCCATTCCCCCCGAAGCAGTTCATGAGACGATGGAGCATATAAACGAGCAATATGAACATTCAATGTCTCAAATCTCGATCCTATTGTCACTCCGCAATCGTTCACCACCCCAAACAAGGAGTGCCACCATGTCTCGTCTCTCAACCCCCAATCTCGAAACCGATACCGGCCCGTCCGGCCAGATCTACGCCCAGATCAAGAAGGCGATCGGCGCCGTCCCGAACACCTACGCGGCGATTGCCGCCCACGGTCCGGCCGCGCTCAAATCGATCCTCGCGGCCGATGCCGTCCTGACTGGCGGCAGCCTGCCCCGGCGCGACCTGGAGATCGTCAAGCTCGTGATCAGCGCTGCCAGCGGCTGCGATTATTGTGTCGCCGCGCACTCGCATCTCGCCAGGCTCGCCGGCGTGAATGCCGATGTGCTCAAGCAGATCCGCGACGGCGCGCCGACCGGTGACACCAAGCGCGATGCACTCGTGCATTTCGTGCGCAAGCTCGCGCAGTCGAGCGGCACCGTCAGCGATCAGGATTTCGCCGCGATCAAGTCCGCCGGCTACAGCGACGGGCAGCTGGTCGAGATCAGCCTGGCGTTTGCGACCACGGTCTTCACCAACGTCTTCAACCGCATCAACGACACCGACATCGACTTCCCGGCAGTCGCGTGAAGCGACCGGGCGATGTCATGCGAAAAGGATCACGACCATGACCACGCTTGCCAACACCACACAAAATCCGCTTGTCCGCGCGCTTCATAGGTCCGGCCTGCTCGCGGAAGATCTCGACTATCACGTCGTCCGGGCCGCGATGGTGATCATGTTCCTGTTCTTCGGTTACCAGAAGTGGTTTCCGTACGAGTTCGAACGGCTGGTCCCGTTCATCAGCAACGGGCCGCTGATCTGGTGGCTGTATCCAGCGTTCGGCCACGCCGGCGCCAGCTACTTCCTTGGCGCCTCTGAGTGGACGTTCGGTTCGCTGCTGCTCGCGGGCTTCTGGGACAAGCGGCTCGGCGTGCTCGGCGCCCTCGGCTCGACCGGAACCTTCATCGCGACGGTCACCATCATTCCGTTCATGCCTGATGGCTGGGACGTTGCCGCCGGTGGCTTCCCCGCGATGACCGGCAACGTGCCGTTCCTGGTGAAGGACGTCGTTCTGCTCGCCGTCTCGTTCTACCTGCTGCGACAGGACGTGGTTCGTCTGATCAGGCAATAGCTGATCGCGATTGATCGCCGGTGGGCCTTGGGCGTGCCGGCGATCGCGCGTGGTATTGAGCAGACGCAGCATTTCTCTCGAACACAACGACATGGCAGTCACTATTGCTGCACGGTCCAGCGCCCCATGCTCTTTAAGAGCCGAGCCATAACCCATTGCCGAACTTGCATAACGCGTTGAAAATCGGCTCCGCGCGATCGGCTGCGCTGTCGCCCGCTCGACGACGCACCGCCGCTTCCATGCACGAATGATCCGGTAGCTCTCCGGCCATGAACATAGTTCCGCCGCGCGGTCTGGGCTAAAAGGAGCGCCGGTGTTGTTCTGGGGTGAGTTGATGAAGAAGGACGACGTCACATGCCCGCGTTGCGGGGCTGGATTCCGACGCCTTGAGCTGGCATCCAGGTCAGCAGGAAGCGAGGGCGAGTATCGCTGCCCGGTTTGCGAGACGACCCTCGAGCAGTTCGATGGCGACAAGCTTGTCGCTTACCGCCTGACCATCCAGCCCTCGATTCGCGGGTTGAAGACCTAGCGGCCCCGCTGGATGGAATGCCGCCGGAGCAAAATCTGGATCACGATCTCCGCTTCAGGACATAGCTGTCCATGATCCAGCCGTGCCGCTCACGTGCCTCTCGTCGCGCGGCGACGATGCGAGGGCCCACCTCTGCCAGTTCCCCCGCCATGATGATCTGATCGGGCATGCCGAGATAGGCGCCCCACCAGATTTGCAGCCCCGCAGGATCCAGCGTCTGGAAAGCGGCGCCGCCGTCGAGCATCACGACCACGGTGTCGACGCCGGGCGGCCAGCCGCCATCGCGCAGCCGCCGGCCGGTCGTCACAAGAAACGGCTCGCCGATCTCATTGAGCGGCAGCGCATGCGCCGCGCACAGCGCCTGGATCGACGTGATGCCGGGGATCACCTCGATCGATGGCAACGGATCGAGCCGTCGCGCAATCCGCAGGCTCGAATCGTAGAGCGAGGGATCGCCCCAGATCAGCAGGGCGACGCGTCCCTCCCCGCCGAGATGGCGCGCGATTTCCTTCGACCACGTCGCGGCGATCGCATCGTGCCAATCGTCCACGCCCTTGCGATAGTCCTCCTCACCGGCGTCACGCACCGGCAGGTCGAACTCGGCAATGCGTGTGCGGTCGTTGCTCAACGCTTCCGCGCAGATAGTGCGACGCAACTCGGCGAGATCCGACTTCGCCGTCCCCTTGCGCGGGATCAGGATCAGGTCGGCGGCATTGATCGCGGCGGTCGCAGCGAAAGTGAGCTGCCGGGGATCACCACAACCGATGCCGATCAGAGACAGCGTCAACATAGCCGCGTCACCCTCGTTCCGGCGCCAGCGCACCGAACAGGATAACGGCAGCCGCCGTGGCCGCGCCAGCCTGCGTGAGCTGTTCGGCCAGCGCTGCGATCGTGGTGCGAAGCAGCCGCTCGTCGGCGTGGCCGAGCGATTCCGCCAGCAGTGCGGGAGTGTCGGGCGCGAGGCCGTGCGCGATCAGCCTTGCGGCCAATGCCGGGAAGGTCCGCCGCCCCATATAGACGACGGTGGTCGCTTCCGGATCGGCCAGCGCCGCCCAGTTCAGGTCCGCAGGCAATTCGCCCGTCACATCGGCGCCGGTGACGAACTGGACCCGGCGCGAGGTCAACCGGCGCGTCAGCGGAATGCCGGCCTGCGCGGCGGCAACCGACGCCGAGGTCACGCCGGGAATGATCTCGTAGCCGATGCCGGCCACGCGCAGCGCTTCGATCTCCTCCTCGAGCCGTCCAAAAATACCGGCGTCGCCGGATTTCAGCCGCACGACCCGCACGCCGGCGGTGGCATAATCGACCAGCAGCCGGCTGACATGGTGCTGCTTCGCCGACAGGCGGCCGGCGCGCTTGCCGACCGCGACGAGATTGGCGCCGGAGCGCGCGAGATCGAGGATCGCGCCCGAAGCAAGATCGTCATAGAGCACCACATCGGCCTCGCGCAGCCGCGCCGCTCCCTTCATGGTCAGGAGTTCGGGATCGCCGGGACCGGCCGAGATGAAGGAAACGAATCCGCTCACCGGTCCTCCGCAATCAGATGGAAGAATGTACCCGTCGCACAGCCGCGCCGCGATCCGGTCTCCGCAACGATCGTACCAGTCGCATCACGCACCACCGCGAGCGGCGTGTCGGGCTGCGCGATGATCGTCGAATAATGAAACTCGTGGCCGCGCAGGCGTGCGCCTGGGCCATGGCCGGGCATCGGTGCGGCGAGCTCGGCGAGCCGGTAGCCCAGATGCATGCGGCGCTTGGCATAGCTCGTCTCAAGGCCGAGCAGGCCCGCCATCTCGTGGCGCACGCCGTCGGCGTCGGTCAATGCGGCGCCCAGCACCATGTAGCCCCCGCATTCGCCATGCACCGGCCGCGTCTCGGCGAAGGCGCGGAGCCGCCCGAGAAATTGCCTGTTGGCCGCAAGCCGGCCGGCATGCAGTTCGGGATAGCCGCCGGGCAGCCAGCACACATCGGCGTCCGCGTCGGGGCCTTCGTCCGCAAGCGGCGAGAACGTTACGATCTCAGCGCCGGCCGCTCGCCAGGCTTCCAGCATGTGCGGATAGACGAACGAGAATGCGGTATCGCGCGCCAGCGCAATGCGCTGGCCGGGCGGCGTGATGTCCAGGCTGGGCACGGCGGATTGCGGCGACCAGACCTCGGCCGATTTCAGCACGGCGTCGAGATCGACATGCTCGGCGACGAAGCGTGCGGCTTCGTCGATCAGACCGTCGATTTGAGCCTGCTCTTCGGCCTGTACCAGGCCGAGGTGACGCTTCGGCAAGGCGATCTCGGCGTGGCGCGGCAGCGATCCCAATACCGGAATGCCCGCGCCCGCCATGGCGTTGCGCACCAGCGCTTCATGCCGCGCGCTCGCGACGCGATTGAGGACGACGCCCGCAAGCCGAACGCCGGCGCGAAAATCACGCAATCCCGCCGCGACCGCCGCCGCGGTCTGCGCCTGACCGGAGGGATCGATCACCAGCAACACCGGCCACTCCATCATCTCGGCGATGTCGGCGGTGGCGCCGGTCCCCGAGACGCCCCGCGCGGCGACGCCGTCGAACAGTCCCATCGAGCCTTCCGCCAGCACGAGATCGGCATCCGCGCCGCGGCCTGCCAAATGCGCGATCGCTTCGCGCGCCATCGCCCAGCTATCGATGTTGACCGACGGGTGTCCCGTGGCGACCGCGTGAAAGGCGGGATCGATGTAATCAGGCCCGCTCTTGAGGCATTGTACCTTGAGACCACGATTGCGATAGGCGCGCGCCAACGCCAGGGTCAGCGTCGTCTTGCCGACACCGGATGCCGGCGCAGAGATGACGAGCGCCGCGGTCATTGCGATGATTCCGGCGACGATTCCGGAAAACGCGGCGCCGCCCCGACCGGACGGTAGCGACGGTCATAGTCAGCTGCATAGAGACGGCTCTCGGCGAATTCGTCCGCGCCGAGCGTCTTGCCGACCAGAATGAGCGCAGTGCGTTCGAGCTCGGGGCCGACGGCGGTATCGAGCGTCGCGAGCGTGCCGCGCACGATGCGCTGGTCCGGCCAGCTCGCGCGCCAGACGATCGCAACCGGGCAATCCGCGCCGTAGTGCGGCGTGAGCTCGGCCATGACCTTGTCGAGCAGATGGATCGAAAGATGGATCGCCAGCACCGCGCCGGTCGCGGCAAAGGCTGCGAGCGTCTCGCCATCCGGCATCGCGCTCGCTCGGCCCGGCGTGCGCGTCAGCACCACCGATTGCGCAAGGCCCGGCAGCGTCAGCTCGGCCTCCAGCGCCGCCGCAGCCGCCGAGAAGGCTGGCACCCCGGGCGTGACCGAATACGGAATCTGCAACGCGCGCAGCCGGCGCAGCTGCTCGCCCATCGCCGACCAGACCGAGAGATCGCCCGAATGCAGCCGCGCAACGTCCTTGCCCTCCGCATCCGCGGCAGCGATCTCGGCAATGATTTGGTCGAGCGACAGCGACGCGGTGTTGACGATGCGCGCATCCGGCGGACAATGCGCCAGAACATCCGGTGGCACCAGCGATCCGGCATAGAGACAAACCGGGCACGAGGCGATGAGATCGCGCCCGCGCAGGGTCAGCAAATCGGCAGCGCCAGGCCCTGCGCCGATGAAATGCACCGTCATTCGCCGTCTCCTTCCGCGATCGCCGCGATGGCCATCCGATCCCGTGACGCGGCCCTGACCGAGATCAGGCGCGCACCGCGCCCTGCTGCAGCGATCGCCGCAGCCTCGGCGACCGAGCCCGTTCCGAACCTCGCTTTGATAAGCTCAGATTGCGTTGCAGTCTTTATTTCAGCCAGGACCCCGGCGGGAATACTCCGGACCGGCAGCCCCAATTCCCGCGCCAAGTCCCTCAATGCCGCCGCATCGGCCTTGTCACTCACCGTTGCAATTGCCGCAAGGCCTTTGGGCCCGCCGGCCGCGTCGAGGGCGCCGCGCAAGGACGCGACACTGGCATTGCGCCTGAATCCGAGACCAGCGACCTTCATCGGAGCGCGCTCCATTGCACGATCGGCCGCGCGGCCTTCCAGCCGCGATAGCGGCCCAATGGCTCGGCCTGCGCGATCTCGAGGCGCATCAACTCGCCGCCATGACGCCGGTGCAGATCGCAGAGCAGCGCCTCTGTCTCCAGGGTCACCGCATGCGCGACCAGCCGCGTGCACGGCGCGATCTGCGACCAGATCGCATCGAACATATCAGCGTCGAGGCCGCCGCCGATGAACACCGCATCGGGCGCCGCGAGGTCCGATAAAGCGCCGGGCGCCTCGCCCTCGATGACGGTGATCCGATGCGTCAAGCCGAAGCTCGCCGCATTGCTGCGGATGTTGGCGGCGCGTTCGGTGCGGGCTTCGACGGCGATCGCCGTCCCTCCACACAGCGCCCATTCGATCGAGATCGAGCCCGAGCCCGCGCCGACATCCCACAGCCGCTCAACGGGCCGCGGCGCAAGCGCCGACAGCGCAAGCGCGCGGACCGGCCGCTTTGTCAGTTGCCCGTCATGCACAAAGAGCGCATCGGCAAGACCTGAGCTGCGTGCGATTCCCTGCGCTCCCCGCGCCTCCAGCGCGATCGCGACCAGGCTCTCGCCTGAATCACCCGCATACGAGTCGGCGCGATGCTGCGTGATGCATTCACGCGGTCCGCCAAGCGCCGCAAGCGTCCATATTGCCGACGCCCCCCAACCACGCTCCGTCAGCCAGCGCGCAAGGTCGGAAGCTGCCTTGCCGTCACGCAGCAGGCAGATGATCCGCGCATCGCGCACGAGATGCGGCAACAGCCGCTCGAACGGCGCGGCATGAAGACCGAGACAGACAGCATTCTCGATACGCCAGCCCAAACGAGCCGCCGCCAGTGAGAACGTCGACGGCGCGGAGTGCGCGACCCACTCACCGGCCTGCAGCTTCTCGACAAGGCTTCCGCCGACGCCATGCCAGAACGGATCGCCCGACGCGAGCACCGCCGTCGGACGGCCGCGACAGCTCAGCACGATGTTCGCATCGAACGGCACCGGCCAGGCACGGCCGCGGTCGGTGATGCCGACGAGCGCGAGGTGCCGTTGGGCGCCGAAAACTGTTTCGGCTTCACGGAGCGCCTTTCGACTTGCATCGGAGAGGCCGGCAAGGCCATCTTCGCCGATGCCGATGATGGTCAACCAGGGATTATCCATGATGCGCGCCCTGATCCTGGGCGGAACGGCCGATGCCAATCTGCTCGCCGCTGCGATCGCACGCGCGGGGATCGATGCGGTCTATTCCTATGGCGGCCGCACCCGCACGCCAGCCGACCAGCCGCTGCCGACCAGGATCGGCGGCTTCGGCGGCGTCGACGGTCTTGCCGACTATCTCCACCGCGAAGCCATCACGCATGTGGTCGATGCGACGCATCCCTTCGCCGCCGAGATGAGCCGCAACGCCATCGCGGCCTGCGCGCAAACCGCAACGCCCCTGCTCGCGCTTGAGCGCGCGCCTTGGGACAAAGCCGCGGGCGATCGCTGGATCGAAGTCGCGGACGTCGTCTCCGCGGCCGCGGCCTTGCCGGACAGCCGCGCCAGCGTGTTCCTCGCGATCGGCCGCCAGCACGTCGCGCCGTTCGGCGCCCGGCCGCAGCATGCCTATACGTTGCGGTTCGTCGACCCGCCCGAGCAAGCGCTTCCATTGCCCGATGCCGACGTCATTATGTCGCGCGGCCCCTTCACGCTCGAGGGTGAGCTCGCGATGATGCGCACGCGTCGCATCGAGTGGATCGTCGCCCGCAACTCCGGCGGAACCGGCGCGCGCGCCAAGATCGACGCCGCCCGCGTGCTCGGCCTTCCCGTCATCATGATCACGCGGCCACTGCTGCCCGAGAGGCCGCGGGTGGAAAGCGTGAGCGAGGCGATGCAATGGCTCGGTCATCGGACCTGCCTCGGCGCATAGACCCAGCGGCCGACCCGCCGTGTCGCCGAATTGCCGACGATCACGAGCGTCCGCATGTCGGCCATGTCTGGCCTTGCGTCGCGCAGTTCGACCGTCTCGATCCGCTGCTCGGGCGTGCTGACGGAGCGCGCGAACACCACGATCCGCTCGTCACAGCCGGCCTCGCGCAAGATCTCGAGCGCGCGCCCAAAACCTTCCGGCCGGCTGGCCGAGCGCGGATTGTACATCGCGATCGCGAAATCCGCTTCGGCCGCAAGCCGCAGGCGTTTCTCGATCAGCGGCCAGGGCTTGAGATTGTCGGAGAGATTGATCGCGCAGAAATCATGACCGAGCGGCGCGCCGGCGCTTGCCGCCGCCGCCAGCATCGCCGTCACGCCGGGCAGAACGCGAATCGGCAGGTCGTGCCATTGCGGCGCGTCCTCCAGCGCTTCGAACACGGCCGATGCCATCGCAAACACGCCGGGATCGCCTGAGGAAACCACGACGACGTGGCCTCCTTCCGACGCGAGCCGCAGCGCGTCAGCGGCGCGCTGCGACTCCACGCGATTGTCCGAGGGATGCAGCGTGAGCCCGGCGCGCGGCGGCACGCGCGTCACATAGGGCGCATAGCCGACGATGTCGGTCGCGGCCGCGAGCGCAGCAGCGACCTCCGGCGTGATCAGCGCCTCGGCGCCCGGTCCGAGCCCCGCGATGGTCAGCGTGCCGGTCATTGCGCGACCTCCCTGCGCCGCCCCTGCCCGTGCACCAGCACGATCGCAAAATACGGACAATCGGCCTCGCCGACATCTGCAAGCCGTGCGACGCGCTGATCCGGCATGGTGCCGCGTTCGACCAGCCACGCATCATCGAGGCGCCCCGCGGACGCCAGCGCGCGGCGAATCTTCGGAAGATTGCGACCGGTCTTCATGACGACCAGCGCGTCGGAGCTGCGCATCCGCTCGGCGAGCTCCGCCTCCGGCAGCGTCCCCATCAGAACGGTCGTCACATCGTCGGCCAGCGCAATCGGCTGACCCACCGAATTCCAGCAGCCGACCATGCCGGGAATGCCGGCGATCACCTCGATCTCGACACGCCCCTGCAGCCGTGCATGCAGATGCATAAATGAACCATAGAAATAGGGATCGCCCTCGCAGAGCACGACGATGTCGACCGCGCGCGCAAATCGCGCCAGGCGCTCGGCCCATTCGTCATAGAAGTCGGCAAGCAGCCGCGCATAGTCCGGACTGTCGAACGCGATCTCCGTGGTGACCGGATATTCCATCGGATATTCGCTGACGTCTGCGGCGAGCAAGCCTTCGACAATGCGGCGCGCCTGCCCCGGCTGGCCCTTTTTGCGAAAATAGGCGACGTGCTTCGCGGCACGCACAACGCGGTCGGCGCGCACGCTCATCAGGTCCGGATCGCCTGGGCCGAGGCCGCAGCAGATGATGCGTCCCATCGCTATTCGCTCCGGCTCGCCAGCGCATTGACGGCGGCAACCGTGATCGCCGAACCACCGAACCGTCCCTCGACCGTCAGCGCCGGCACGGGCGGCTCAGCCATCAATGCCGCCTTGGATTCCGCCGCGCCGACAAAGCCGACCGGACAGCCGATGATCGCCGCCGGCCGTGGGCAATCCGGATCCTCCAGCATGTTGAGCAGATGAAACAGCGCCGTTGGCGCGTTGCCGATCGCGACGATGGCGCCGGCCAGATGCGGCCGCCACAGCTCGAGCGCCGCCGCGGAGCGCGTGTTGCGCATCGATTGCGCGAGCGCAGGTACCTTGACATCACCGAGCGTGCAGATCACGGCATTGCCGGCCGGCAGCCGCGCGCGCGTGATTCCCTCCGACACCATGCGCGCGTCGCAGAGGATTGGCGCGCCCTCCTGCAAGGCGGCTCGCGCGCGCGCAGCCATGCCTGATGTGAAGCGCACATGCGCTTCCAAGCCCACCATACCGGCGGCATGGATCATGCGCACGACCACCGGCTCTTCGTCTGGCGTGAAGCGGGCAAGATCGGCCTCGGAGCGGATGGTGGCAAAGGACTGGCGATAGATCGCCGCGCCATCGGTCTCGTAGACGTGCGGCATCAATGGCCTCCCGTCAGCACGGTAGGATTTGCAACGAGGTACGTACTGCTCAATCCTCGGAGGACCGGCGCATCCCGCGTCGTGCCGCGGCGGATCAGATCAAAGCCCTCGTCTGTCGCAACGAGGGTAACATCCGCAGAACCGGAATGGGCGCAGCCCTTGGCGCAGCCGGAGACGTGAAGCCGCGCATCGGATGGAATATGCCGCGCGAGCGCCGATGCCAGCATACGCGTGTCCGCATGCGCATCGCCGCAGCGCGGTGCGCCGCTGCAGGCGACCACACGAAGCCTCGGATCGCCGGCATCAGTCACGAGGTCCGCCCCACCGGGCATCTCGCGCATCCCCTCCACCAGCATCATCCGCCACGGCGTCATGCGGAGAGCCCGCGCGCAGCCGGCGAGATCGTTGAGCGTCTGGTGCGGCATTTGCCCGAAGGCGACGCCAACCATCGCGCCCATTGGATAGATGCCCGGCACGGGACTCGACGATTGGCCGACTGGTTCGGCATCACCGCGAAGCGACTGCGGCAGGCTCGCGCCGCCGGCGAGATGAGCCGCCATCCGTCGCCGCTCACCCCTGGTTCCGCCGGAGGTGACAAACCATTCGGCCAGCGCCAACGCGACCTGAACGGCCTCGCTCCGCATGACCGAAAGCCCGCGCTGCGCGCCATCGGCCCGCACCAGCAGTCCCCGGCCGCGATCGCGCTCGATCCTGATATCGGCGGACGCATCCGCCAGCATCCGCGCATTGCCATCATCGATTGCGAAGCCGAACTTGGTTGGAAGATCAAACGAGGCACCGGCAAGCCCCTGCTCAAGCTCGGTCGCAAGCGAGCGCGTCTCGTCGGCGACAGTCCAGAACGGCGTCACCAGAATGTTTCGCTGCGCCTCGGTATTCGAGTCCGTGTCCAGCAACCCGAGTTCAGCGAGCCCATCGACCAGGGGCGGATAACCTTCATCGCTGACGCCGCGAATCTGGAGATTGGCGCGGCTGGTCAGGTCGATCAGGCCGTTGCCGTATCGCGCCGCCAGCCTGGCGATTCCCGCTGCCTGCGCCGCGTCCAGCCGTCCGCCGCGCGGGCGAATGCGCACCACGAGGCCATCGCCTGACTGCATCGGCCGCAGCGCGCCTGGACACCAGCCCTTGACCGCAACCGCGCTCATGAGGCCTCCTGCAGCGCAGCCGCGATCGAATTGCGCCGCGTCTGCCAGAGCGAGGCTTCATGCAATCTCGCGAAGCAGGTTTCGATCGCAGCCAGCGCCGCCGGGTTCTCGCGCGCCATGAAGCCGCGAACCTCGTCATTGCCGAGCGTCGCATCGTAGTAGAGATCGAACAGATGCGGCGGCACCGCGCCGGCAAGATGGGCGAACGCCGCCATGTGCTCCAACGTCGCTGTGATTTCGGCGGCACCACGGAAGCCATGGCGCATCATGCCCGCGATCCAGGCAGGGTTGGCCGCGCGCACTCGCACCACCCGTGAGATTTCCTCGGTCAACGCCCGGGCATGCGGCTGATCCGGCCGCGTCGCATCGAGGTGATAGAGCGATGGGGCTTTCGTGCCAAGGCGCCTCGCCGCCGCCGCGATGCCCGCCTCGTGCGCGGCGTAGTCGGCCGCCAGCAGCAGATCGGTCTCCGGCAGATCCTGGGTGTGAACAAAACTGTCCGCAGCCGCGAGCCGCGCCTCGATGCCGGCGCGATCGGGCCGCATCTCGCCGTCGGATGCGAGAGCCCACGACGATGCCGACAACCAGGCTTCGCCGGCCGCCTCGCGCGCCTCCGGTGTGAAGACGTCGGGGACCGACGAAATGCCAACGCCATAATGTCCGGGGCGAGGACCGAACACGCGCGCGATGCGCTGCCAGTAAGGATTCTCGTCCGCCTCGTCGCTGCGTTCGGACAACGCCTCCGCCGCGGCTTCGAATAACTGGGCCAGCCCTGAGAAGACGTCGCGGAACAGCCCCGACACGCGCAGCGTGACGTCGATGCGCGGCCGGCCGAGCTCTGCCGGCGCGATGATGTCGTAGCCCGACACCCGCCCCGAGCCGTGATCCCAGCGCGGCGCGATGCCCGCGAGATGCAGGGCCATCGCAAAGTCCTCGCCGGCGGTGCGCATCGTCGAGGAGCCCCAGAGGTCGACCACGAGTCCCTTCGGCCAGTCGCCGTGATCCTGCAAATGACGGCGCAGCAGCTCTTCAGCAAGCTTCACGCCTTGCGCATGCGCCGACGGCGTCGGCACCGCGCGCGGATCGACCGCAAACAGATTGCGCCCGGTCGGGAGCACGTCGCTGCGCCCGCGATAGGGCGAGCCCGACGGCCCCGGCGCAACACGCCGGCCGGCGAGCGCACCAAGCAACGCCTCCTTCTCCGCCTCACCGCAAGCGCCCTGCCCGAACACATGCAGGCCGTCGCCGAACTGGCTTTCCTTGAGGTCGCAGACGAAACGATCGATCTGCGGAATGGCCTCGGCCGCGGAGACCGACGCGGCGAGACCGAGATCGTCCTCCAGCCCGGCGATGCGCGCTTCGTCGCGGATCGCGGCGATCAGGCGCTGCCGCCGCGCCGGATCGAGACCATCGGCGGTCGAATACTCATCGAGCAAGCGCTCAAGATTGCGCAAGCCTTTGGGGACCGCGGCCTGTGCCAGTGGCGGCGGCGGATGACCGATCGTCACGGCACCGATCCGGCGCTTGGCCTGCGCCGCCTCGCCGGGATCGTTGACGATGAAGGGATAGACAACAGGCAGATCGCCGATCAGCGCCTCCGGCCAGCATGCGGGCGACAGCGCAACCGACTTGCCGGGCAGCCATTCCAGCGTTCCGTGCGCGCCGATGTGGACGACGGCATCGATGGCCTGCCGCCTGAGCCACAGATAGAACGCGACATAGGCATGGCGCGGCGTGCGCGCCAGATCGTGATAGTCGGCGTCGCGCTGTCCCACCTCACCGCGCTCCGGCTGAACGGCGATGACCGATTTGCCGCAGCAGATCGCCGCGAAATGAAATGCGCCGTCACGGCAATCGGGATCATCTTCCGGCGCGCCCCATGCGCGGCTGAGATCGCCCTGCAGCAGCTCGGGAAGGCCGGAAAGCGCCGCACGATAGTCGGCGATGTTCCACGTCAAATTCCTGCGCAAAAGAATGTCGCCCAGTGACTCCACCGGCTCAAGGTCAAATCCCGCGCCCGCGAGATCAGCCAGCATCGCCCCGACCGAGGCAAGCGCATCGAGGCCGACGGCATGCGCGATCTGATGCGGGCGGCCGGGATAGTTCGAGAGCACCAGCGCGAGCCGCTTCTCCTGTGCCGGCTTGCTGGCAAGCCGATGCCAGGCGGCCACGCGTGCGGCAACTGCAGCGACGCGCTCGGCATCCGGTCGATGCGCAAGATGCGCGAATTGCAGCTCAAGATCGCGCTCACCAGGCGATTTGAAGCTCACGACCCCTGTGAACAGGCGGCCGTCGACCTCCGGCAGCACCACATGCATCGCGAGATCGCCGGGCGAGAGCCCGCGGAGCGACAAGGCCCAATCCTCGCGCCGCGCGGTCGACAGCGCGACCTGGAACACCGGGCATGATGCAGCGTCGAACGGCGTCGTGCCGTCGTCACCGGCCGCGGAAAACGCGGTCGCATTGACGATCGCCGCTGGAGCGCATTGCGCAAACTGAGCGCGCAGCCAATCCGCCACGCCCGCCGCCTTCAGCGAGGTGACGAACACACCGTGGGCATCAAAGCCCCTCTCACGCAATGCATCGATCAATGCATCGACCGGCGCCGTATCGCCTGCCGCGAGGTAGGAACGATAGAACGTCACCAGCACGCGCGGCCGGCCGTCCGGTGCCGGCAACGCCGCGATGGCACCGCGCTGGGAATCGTAGACGCCGATCTCGGGAAGATCGATCTCGCCGACCACGGGTCCGGCATAAAGTCCGGACGCCAGCGCCAGTTGCGCGATCACGGCCTGCGCCGCAACGGGGCCGCCCTTGTCGCACAGCACCTTCAGACGGCGCAGCGTCGAGACCGGCAAGGTCGAGAACTCATCCAGCCGCAGATCGTCGCGGCCATCGGCCGGCAGCACGACCAGGGCGATGCCGCGCTCCTTCGCCAGCCGATGCACCGCGGCCAGCCCGTATGACCAATAGGGCTCGCCGCCGATCAGCCGCACCAGAATGCCGCGGGCGTGCGAGAGCGTCCGCTCGATATAGGTATCGACCGACAGCGGATGGCGCAGCTCCGCGAGATTGGCGAGCCGCAGCGACGGCAGCGCAGCACGGCCCCGCCGCCAGCCGGCCGCGAAGGCAGCAAGATCGCTGTCGGAAAACGACAACACCACGAGATCGGCCGGATCCTGGCCGAGGTCCCTTGGCGTCGCGGTCTCCTCAAGGCCGCGGCTCTCGCGGAAGACGACGTGCATCAGACACCAAGCCGTGCCCTGATCGCGGCTTCATCGATGTCGGCATGTTCGCCGATCACGACGAGCTTCGACCGCCGCGCCCGGGCACCCCAGGGCATGTCGAACTGATGCCGCACCCGCTCGCCGACCGATTGCACCAACAGCCGCATCGGCTTGCCTTCGACCGCGATGTAGCCCTTGGCGCGCAGCACGTTCTGCTCGCGCGCCAGCCCCTTGATCGAGGCGACCAGCGCGTCGACATCCGAAACTTCCGGAAGATCGATCACGACGGAATTGAAATCGTCGTGCTCGTGTTCCTCCTCGCCATCGTGATGCGACGGCCGCGCCGCGAGATCGCTTTCCGCCGCCGCCCCGAGCCCGAGGATCACGCGCGCGTCGATCGTGCCGTCGACGACGGGCAACATCGGCACCTCGCGCGGCATCTCGGCCGCGATCACCTCTTTCGCTGCCTTGATCCCCTCCGCCCCCGCGAGGTCCGCCTTGGTCAGCAGCACGATATCGGCACATGCGATCTGGTCCTCGAACACTTCCGACAGCGGCGTCTCGTGGTCGAGATTGTCGTCCGCCGCACGCTGCGCATCCACCGCGGCCGGATCAGGCGCAAAACGGCCGGCGGCGACGGCCTCGGCGTCGGCGAGCGCGATCACGCCGTCGACCGTGATCCGCGAACGGATCTCCGGCCAGTCGAACGCTTTCAGCAGCGGCTTCGGCAGCGCGAGCCCGGAAGTTTCGATCACGATGTGATCGGGCTTCACGTTCCGCGCCAGCAACTGCTCCATCGCCGGGATGAAATCATCGGCGACGGTGCAGCAGATACAGCCATTGGCGAGTTCGACGATGTTCTCGGCCGGACAATTGGCGTCGGCGCACGACTTCAGGATGTCGCCGTCGACGCCTTCGCTGCCGAATTCGTTGACCAGCACCGCGAGCTTCTTGCCGTTGGCATTGCGGATCAGATGCTGGATCAGCGTCGTCTTGCCGGAGCCGAGAAAGCCGGTCACGACGGTGACCGGAATTTTGGCGAGCGTGGTCATTCTGCGGCCTCCGGCACGACGGGAAGAGGTGGAATGCGGGCGAGCGATTGCTTGCGGAAGATTTCCGGACGGCTGCGCCACGGCACGATGCCGTCGGGCGCCGCCGCATAGGCGGAGGCACCGGCGATCACATCCGCGGCATTATCAGCGGACAGTCGGCCGTAGACATAGGACCACCGCCCCGGCGCGCTGAGCGCGACCGAGCAACCCTGGCTGCAGGCCGACAGGCATGCGACGGGAACCAGATTGACGTCATCAGGCACGCCGGCCTCGACAAGCGCGGCATGCAGGCGTGCACCGGGCGCGAGCTCACCTTCCGCCGGCGTCTGGCCGGCGCGGCAGGTGATGCAGACATGAAGTGTAACGCTCATCGCCCTTCCTGGATTGACAGCGGGAAGCGATGAGGCACACGAACCGATTTTGGACAGGTTCGTTCCCCGTCGCGGAACACCCCGTCCGCCGGTTTCACAACATGCTGCGTTGGCAGGTCTCCCGGCTTGCGGAGCAGGTTTTACCCTTCGATGCCCACCTTCCCGACTCCGTATGGAATCAGTGGCTTGGGCATCTCTCCGGTCACGGTCGCGGGGGCGGCTGCGCTTCGGGCCCGATTTAGCGGAGCCCTATCGCATTCCCTCTTCGCCTGTCGTAGGACAGGAACCGACGCGGGACCACCATTCGTCCAAGCCTCGCACTTGTCAAGCCGAAGGAATGTGATGACTTCTGATGGAAAGGGCGCTGAAGACGGCGCCGTCGGCACCGATCTTTCGCCGGATGCGCGCCACGCGGACAAGATGGCGAAAAAGAAGGCCGCCCGCGACCGCATCATGGCGACCAAGAGCGGTGAAAAGGGCCTGATCATCGTCCATACCGGCGCCGGCAAAGGAAAATCGTCCTCCGCGTTCGGCATGATTGTGCGCTGTGTGGCGCACGGCTTTCCCTGCGCCGTGGTGCAGTTCATCAAGGGCGCCTGGGATACCGGCGAGCGCCGCCTGCTCACCGGGCATTTCGGCGATCTCTGTCAATTCCACGCAATGGGCGAAGGCTTTACCTGGGAGACGCAGGATCGCGCCCGCGACATCGCGGCAGCGCAAGCCGGCTGGGAAAAGGCCAAGCAGCTGATCGCAGACCCGAGCCTGCGCATGGTCGTGCTCGACGAGATCAACATCGCGCTACGCTACGATTACCTTGCGATCGCCGATGTCGTCGACTTCCTGACCACGTCGAAGCCGCCGATGACCCATGTCGTGCTCACCGGGCGCAACGCCAAGGAGGAGCTAATCGAGATTGCCGATCTCGTCACCGAGATGACGCTGGTAAAGCATCCGTTCCGCTCCGGCATCAAGGCCCAGCCGGGCGTCGAGTTCTGACGGGCATCACGATGGCGCGCGCATTGATGATCCAGGGAGCCGGCTCGGACGTGGGCAAATCGCTCATCGTCGCCGGCCTCGCCCGCGCCGCGAGACGGCGCGGCCTGCGCGTGCTGCCGTTCAAGCCGCAGAACATGTCGAACAACGCCGCCGTGACCGTCGATGGCGGCGAGATCGGCCGCGCACAGGCGTTGCAGGCGCTCGCCGCCGGCGTCGAGCCGCACACCGACATGAACCCGGTGCTGCTGAAGCCCGAGACCGATGTCGGCGCCCAGGTCATCGTGCACGGCAAACGGATCGCCACCGCACGCGCGCGCGAATATGCCGGCATGAAACCATCGCTGACGGGCGCGGTGCTGGAGAGTTTTGCGCGCCTGAAGCAGCGCGCCGATCTGGTGCTGGTCGAGGGCGCCGGCAGTCCCGCCGAGGTCAACTTACGCAAAGCCGATATCGCCAATATGGGATTTGCGCGCAAAGCAGACGTGCCCGTGGTGCTGGTCGGCGACATCGACCGCGGCGGCGTGATCGCGCAGCTCGTCGGCATCAAGATGGTGATCGACCCTGATGATGCCGCGATGATCCAAGGCTTTGTCATCAACAAATTCCGCGGCGATCCGACATTGTTCGACGACGGCTATCGCCTGATCGAAGAACGCACGGCGTGGCGCGGCTTTGGCGTGCTGCCCTGGTTCGTCCGCGCCGGCGAACTTCCGGCCGAAGATGCGCTCGGGCTCGGCGAGGCGCGCAAGCCCGGCCAGTGCAAGATCGCGTTCCTTGCGCTGTCGCGGATTGCCAATTTCGACGACCTCGATCCGCTGAAGCTCGAGCCCGGCGTCGATCTCGTGATGGTACGTCCGGGCGAAGCCATCCCGGGTGATGCGAAGCTCGTCATCCTGCCCGGCTCGAAATCGACCCGCGGCGATCTCGCCTTCCTGCGCGCGCAGGGCTGGGACATCGACCTCCTCGCGCATCATCGCCGCGGCGGCCATGTCCTCGGCCTGTGCGGCGGATACCAGATGCTTGGACACAGCGTCGCCGACCCCGATGGGATCGAAGGTCCTGCCGGCGAAACGCGCGGGCTCGGGCTGCTCGATGTCGCAACCACCATGACCGAACAGAAGACGCTGACGCGCTCCAGCGCGGTGCATGCCGCGACCAGCCAGCCGATCAGCGCCTATGAAATCCATATCGGGCGCACCGACGGGCCGGATCGCGCGCGGCCCTTTGCATCACTCGACGGTACGGCTGAGGGCGCGGTCTCCGCAGACGGGCGCGTTCACGGCAGCTATCTGCACGGCCTGTTCGCCTCGGACGAATTTCGCAAGGCGTTCCTTGCACAGCTCGACATCCCCGCGGCGGATCAGACTTACGGCGCCAGGGTCGAGAGCGCGCTCGACGCGCTCGCCGGGCACATCGAGACCCATCTCGATGTCGAAGGCTTGCTCGCGCTGGCGCGCTAAACGGGCAGCACGGCGGAAAGGCGCGACCACTCGGGCTCACTGCCCGGCAAGCCGAGGCGCAGCCATCCCGGTTTCTGCTGGAAGACCCGCGACCAGATCTGCGCACGGGCAAGTTTCTCCTGCGCAGCCAATGCATCGCCCGTCTGGTAGAGCCGGAACAGCAACGTGCCACCGAGCAGCGTCCAACCCTGCGATCGCGCTATTGCATCGAGCCTGACGCAGTCGTCCGCGAGCCGCGCGGCCGTGGCCTTGGCCCAGTCGTGATCGAGCAACGCGCGCCGCCCGATCGCGATTGCTGCTCCCGAAACCGGCCATGGGCCCGCCCTCGCCGCAAGCGCGGCGACGTCCGCCTCGCTGCCGATCGCGAAGCCGAGCCGCAAGCCGGCAAGTCCGTAGAACTTGCCGAAGGAGCGCAGGATCAGGAGCCCCGCGCGTCCTGCTTCCGGTGCAAGGGACAGGTCAGGAACGGCGTCCGCAAAACTCTCGTCGATGACGAGCCGGCCAACGCGCGGCAGCAGTGCCAGCAACTCGCGCCGATCATGGCGTCGTCCGTCGGGATTGTTCGGATTGACGACGACGGCGATGTCCGCTCCCGCCAGCGCGGCGAGATCGGACACCTCGGCGACGTCCCAGCCGGCGGCCGACAACACCGCGGCATATTCATTGTAGGTCGGCGCCAGAATCCGCGCCCGCCCCTTGAGCGCCAGATGCGGCAGCAACTGAATCGCGGCCTGCGCACCACCCATCGCCACGATCGGCGCCTTGGTGACATAGGCCTGCCGCGCAGCGTCGTGCAGCGATTCAAGATCGGATCGCGACGGCAACGCGCTCCATTGCCTCGGCTCGACATCGACCAAGGGATACGGCACCCGATTGATCCCGGTCGACAGGTCGATCCAGTCGTCCGCGGCGCCGCCGAAGCGCTGCCGGGCGACATCAAGGTTCCCGCCGTGCTCACGCATGCGCCGCTCCTTCACGCCAGCGCCAGGACCAGGACCAGCAGCGCCCCGGCCAACAGAATCATGGCGTAACGATAGAGTTTCAGCCCGGTGAGGACGTCAGCGGCAGCCGGATCGCGCGCGCCCTCGTTCAGCCAGGGCTCATCGGCGATGTGCCCGTGATAGATGCGAGGACCGCTGAGCCGCACGCCGAGCGCGCCGGCCATCGCAGCTTCCGGCCAGCCGGCATTCGGCGAGCGATGCCGGCGCGCATCGCGCAACATGCATGACCACGCCTGCGAACGGTTCGGCGCGAGCAGCACGAACAGAACACCCGTCAACCGCGCCGGAATGAGATTGGCGAGATCGTCGATCCGGGCGGCTGCCCAGCCAAAGGCTTCGTGCCGCTCGGTGCGGTGGCCGATCATCGAGTCCAGCGTGTTGATCGCCTTGTAGCCAAGGATTCCCGGCAGGCCGAACAGCGCGCCCCAGAACACCGGCGCCACGATGCCGTCGGATGCATTCTCGGCAAGGCTCTCGATGGTGGCGCGCGCGATGCCGGCGTCGTCGAGCGTTGCCGGATCTCGCCCGACAATCTGCGCGACCGCCGAACGTGCGGCCGTGATGTCGCCGGATACCAAGGGACTTGCCACCGCGGCGACATGGTCATGCAGCGAGCGCACGGCAACCAGCGGCCACGCTAGGACGCCGACAAGGACAATGCGAACCCATCCGGATGCGAGCGCGGACTGAACGGCCCAACCGAGCGCAATCACCAGCGCGATCACCAGGATCGCAGCCGCAATGCCAGCCACGCGACGAAACGCCGGCGGGTCGGAGGCGCGGTTCCAGGCGCTATCGACAAGATTGATCAGCCGGCCGAGCCAGGTCACGGGATGGCCGATGCGGGCAAACAGCCACGCCGGCCAGCCGATCAGGGCATCCACCGCCATCGCCACCGCCATCGCTCCCGCAAAACCCACGATAATCCTCTCCGCGCCGCGGTCCCCCTGATGCGCAAGACATCGGCCGAGTGCAAGCCCTCCGTGACGGATTTCGGCTTTGTCTTTCTCCGCGATTGGTGGTTAGAGCGTTTGTGAACGACGTGCGTACCGGTCGCACAGGAGATGATATGGCCGTCATTCTGATCACGGGGGGAGCGCGGTCCGGCAAAAGCCGGCGCGCCGAACTTCGTGCGCGCAGCTTTCCGGGACAGCCGGTCTATATCGCGACCGCCGAGGCGCTCGATGCGGAAATGGATGAGCGGATCGCCAAACATCGCGCGCGGCGCGGCAGCGACTGGATCGAGCGCGAGGTGCCGCTCGATCTGGTTGAAGTGCTGTCCGGGACCGATGGCGCTGGTGCAAGGCTGGTCGATTGCCTGACGCTCTGGCTATCCAATCTGCTGCATGCCGGGCGCGACTGGTCGCAGGAAGTGACGCGGCTGGCGGATGCGCTGTCGCGCCAGCACGGCCCGGTCGTGCTGGTCACCAACGAGGTCGGCCTCGGCATCGTGCCAGACAATGCATTGGCGCGGACGTTCCGCGACGCCGCAGGAATCATGAACCAGACTATCGCCGGCATCGCAGACGAGGTCGAGTTCGTCGTTGCGGGCCTGCCGATGAAGCTTAAATGAAATCCGAGATCGATCCTGCCAAAGGCCCCGCAATGGTCTCATTCGACGATACGTTTCGCCGGCAGCTGCACGATCTGTTCGTGTGGCGGCGCGACGTGCGGCGGTTCCGAACCGATCCGCTGCCGGATGGCACGATCGAGCGGCTGATCGAGATCGCCTGCCTGTCGCCTTCGGTCGGCCTGAGCCAGCCCTGGCGGTTCGTCATTGTCGACGACAAGACACGACGCCGCGCTGTCATCGACGACTTCAAGGCCTGCAACGCCGATGCGCTGCGGTCCTATTCGGGCGAGCGCGCCACAAAATACGCCGCGTTGAAATTATCGGGCCTCGAGGAGGCGCCGGGACATCTCGCCGTGTTTGCCGAGAAGACCGACCGGATCGGCGCCGGTCTCGGCCGCGCGACGATGCCGGAGACGTCGGAATATTCCGTGGTGGCCGGGATCTGCTCGATGTGGCTTGCCGCGCGCGCCGAAGGCATCGGCATCGGCTGGGTATCGATCCTCAATCCAGAACGCATTCATGGCGTTCTGGAAATCCCGGCCTCCTGGAAATTCATCGGCTATCTCTGCATCGGTTACCCCCAGACCGAGTGCGACCGTCCGGAGCTCGAACAGGCCAAGTGGGAATCGCGGCGAGGTCCGGATGAATTCACCATCCGACGCTGACCGCCCCCCTGCTGGCGACGGCACCTTGAGCTGTGACGCGCACTGGCGCGCCGACATCGCCTCGCTGGTCTTTCCCGTGCCGGAGCACCGCGCTATCTGCGCGGTGCATCGGGGCGCCTTTCGCACGCTGCTGGGCACCGATCCGACGGTGGACGCATGTCTCGCCCATTTCAGGCGGTTTGAACCAGCCTTCAAGGCAGCCGCACGCGCCAAGATCGAGCGCAAGCGCATTCCCCTTGGAACAAATTTGCATCTTACCAGTCGCGACATCACCCGAAAGCTGCTAGAAGCCGATCAAATCGAATGTGGAGAACGACCATGAGCCAGTCCCAGACCGCGCAAACCCAGGTTACTCAAGCTCAGGTCACGCATCTGCCGATCGCCACCCGACAGGTCGGACGGCTTGCACAGTCGTTGATGGCCATGACGCTCGGCCTGTTCATCGTCGGCGTGGTCGGCTTCTCGCACATCGACGTAATCCACAACGCCGCGCATGACGTGCGCCATTCCAACGCCTTCCCCTGCCACTGATCTCCTTGGCATGAGCACGTTTCGCTCGATCGTCTTCTCGTCGGTCATTGCCGGATTCATCGTCGGCCTGATCGTCACGGCGGTCCAGCAGTTCGGCACCGTTCCCCTGATCCTCAGGGCCGAGGTCTACGAGAAGGCGGCCGCGCACAAGCACGAAGCCGCCGCGCCACCGCAGGCGATCCTCGTCCATGATCATGCGGATCATGATCATGGCGCGGAGGCCTGGGAGCCGCGCGACGGTTTGGAACGCAACGTCTATACCGCGGGGGCGAACATCCTGACCGCGATCGGCTTTGCGCTTCTGCTCTGCGGCTTCCTCGCGGTTCGCAGCGGCGCGACCGGCGAGCAAATCTCGTGGCATGAAGGCTTGATGTGGGGCCTCGCCGGTTTCGCCGTCTTCACCATCGCTCCGGGCCTCGGACTGCCGCCTGAATTGCCGGGGGTCCCCACCGCTCCATTGCTCTCGCGCCAGATCTGGTGGGTGACGGCGGTGCTGGCGACCGCAGCCGGCCTCGGCCTGATCGTGTTCCGGCGCTCGATGCCGGCCGCCATTGCCGGCGTGGTCCTGATCATGCTGCCGCATCTGATCGGCGCGCCCGAGCTGGAGCACGTCGAGACCAACGTGCCTTCATCCTTGTCGCATCAGTTCATGGTCGCCGTCACGCTGACCAGTCTGGTGTTCTGGTCGCTGCTGGGCAGCCTGACGAGCGCCGCATTCGCCTATTTCGACCAGCCAAGCTCACCCGCTCGCGGGTGACAGCCGCTGCCGGAAAAACGCCAGGATCTCATCGCGGGCCGCGATGGTCGGCTGGCCGGCCTCGTCGATCAGATGCACGGTCACGACGCTGTGCGGTGTCGTGACGAAATTCCGGAAGAACGGCGGCACATCGCGGTTCGCCGCGCTGTCGGGAAGCACCCGCCCGATGAAGCGGTCGCCGAGCGCCTCGCGATAGGCCGCAAAGCGCTGCGCCATGCAGAACTTGTCGCCCTCAAATCGATACGCCAGCACGGTCAGGTCTTCGCGTTCCAACCGCTCGCGGACCGCCTTGACCTCCTCCGGCGCGATCTCGATGCCCGCCGGATCGTTCAATGGCAATGACGGCTGCGAAAGCACCGGCGCCAGCATCGACGGCTCCAGCATCATGGTGAGCGCGAAATTGCCGGTAAAGCACATCCCGATGGCCCCGACACCGGGACCGCCGCATTCACCATGGGCAAATCGCGCCAGCGCGCGCAGCCATTGCGTCACGGGACTGGACTGGTTTGCGGCCATCGCGCGAAACTCGGCGCTGACGCAGGCGCGCTGAAACACCGCGGCGCCCTCCTCTGCGCTCGCAATAGCGCCGTCACGGCCGAACAGCGATGGCATATAGACGGTGAATCCGGCATCGCGAACCCAGCGGGCGAAGCGCGCCACATGCGGGCTGATACCCGGCATCTCCGCCATCACGATCACCGCAGGACCGCCGCCGCCAACATGGACGGTCTTGCCGGCACCATCGAGGGTGATCTGGCGGCGCTCGAAATCCTCGAGCGGATCGTCCTGGGTCATCGGCCGGTTCGGCATCGGCGGTCCTCCTGATCGAGATCGGCAGCGTCTCGGCGTCAGAGTTGCGATTTTCCGGCCCGGCAGCTAGTGTCAAAAATGACATTGATCGCGGATTTTATGACATGACCAGGATTGCGGTTGTCGAGATCGACGGCTGCCTCGCGTCAGCGGCCGCCATCACCCACGACGTGCTGGCCACCGCCAACCGGATCAGTACGTCGAAGCGCGCGCCCTTCGAGGTGACGACGCTGCGTTATGGGCCGAGGCGGCGCGCCGCCCGATTGCGCGGCGCCGACCTTGTCATCGTTCCGGGGCTCGGCTCGGCGTCGGCCGATGCACTGGAGCGGAAGCTGGCGACACCGGCATGTCGGCACGCCCGCGACATGCTGGTCACGGCGTTCGCGAGCGGCGCGATGCTCGCCGCGTCCTGCGCCAGCAGTTTCCTGCTCGCGGAGACCGGCCTGCTCGACGGCAAGCGAGCGACCACGACATGGTGGTTCGCGCCGCTGTTTCGGCAACGCTATCCGAATGTCGAGCTGATGACGGAGCGGATGGTGGTGGCCGACTGGCCGATCGCAACCGCCGGCGCGGCGATGGCGCAGATGGACCTGATGCTTGCGGTGATCACGCGTTTCGGCAGCCCGGCGCTGGCCAAGGGCTGCGCCAATTACCTGCTGCTTGGCGAGCGGCATTCGCAGGCGCCGTTCATGGCAATCAATTATCTTGCCAGCCAGGACCTCAAAATCGCCCGGGCCGAGAAATGGGTGCGCAGCAACATCGCGCGCGACTTCACGATCGGGGACGTCGCCGCCGCCGTCGCGCTGGCGCCGCGGACATTTGCCAGACGGCTCGAGTCGATCTGCGGCGTGTCGCCCATTCAATTCGTGCAACGCATCAGGATCGAGACGGCGCGGTCGTTGCTCGAGACCACGCGCCTGTCGGTCGAAGAGATCGCGGGTAAGGTCGGATACGCCGAGCCATCGACCCTCCGCCGGCTGATCCGGCGCGAAACGCGGCATTCGCCGCGGCATTTCCGCTCAGGCGGTTGATCCGCAACGACGCCACATCCGCGATGAAATCATCACGCCGACAGCCACGCGAAGGCGCGGCGCAAGAATGCCGGCGCATCCTTTTCGACTGGCGTGCCATGTGCTTCCACTCGCGAGGAACAAATGATGCAGCGAGTTGGGCGCCACGATGTGCCTGACCTGGCCGAGTGCGTCGACGCCGGCCTGCATTTGCTCGGTCAACCGGACCGGCGACCAGATGAAAAGGGCACCGTCCGCCAGCCTGACGATGGCCATCCGGGTCGGATAATGAAACCCGGCGACCGCAAGGTTCGGTCCCCCCGGCAATCCAGATGTCGTGGCCGAACTGCTGCAATACGCCATTCGCGATGAACCTTGACCGTCGGGCTCCGCATCCAACCCCGCACGCTGCCGCCGGGTTCATTTACCATGCCCGGCGTGACAGGCCGCGGACAAGGGCAATGTCGATCATCGGTTCCGATTGCGCCGCGGCCAATTGCAACGATCGGGTTTACGCAACCTTAGACGATTTGATCCAAATGTTGCGCGTGCACGACGCGATTGGGATGAAGCGGCCGATGTCGCAAAAGTCGGACCTCGAGGGACACAGGCTGCCCTTCGCTGATGACGCCGCGCGTCACCTCGCAGCGGATGACGCAGGTCGTGACGCTGTGATGCCGCGCGTGACCATCAGCCGAACCTCGAATGCGTCCGCAAGTCAGCCGCAGGCGGCAATCGCGCATTCACCGCAGTCCGGCGCGGGCGTACTGGTCTCCGCGCTGCGTGAGGCCGACTGGCTCACGGCTGACCGTGTCACCGCCTTCACCCGCGTATTTCTCGTCCTGTTCATCGCCTGCATCGCGATCATCCCATGGGCCGCGCCGACGATGGAAGTCGGCCATGATTTCGCGGCGTTCTGGACCGCGGCGAAGCTCGCGCTCCAAGGCCGCGCCGGCGACGCCTATGGCGACGCGGGCCGCGCCGCTGTAGCCGCCGTGCTCGGTCAGAACACCTACGCACCGTTCTTCTACCCGCCGACGTCGCTGCTGTTCTGGCTGCCCTTTGCACTGGTTCCCTTTGCAACGGCGGCCGTCGTCTGGATCTTCGCGACCGGCGCCGCCTATGCAGCCGCGGTGAGAGCCATGCTCGAGCGCGGCTCCGTCGTTCCAGCGCTCGCCTTTCCCGCCGCGTGGGTGTGCGCGCTATTCGGACAGAATTCGCTGTTCTCGGCGGCTCTGCTCGGCGGATCGGCCGTCACGCTGGACCGCTACCCGGTGATCGCCGGCGCGTTGCTCGGGTGCTTCAGCTACAAACCGCAGATCGCCCTGCTCGCGCCGCTGGTGCTGATCCTGACGCGGCGCTGGCGTGCGCTGGCTGCTGCGGCCGCAACGACGCTCGTGCTTGTTCTGGCGGCCACCGCCTTGTTCGGGATCGATCCGTGGATCAAATTCGTTGCCGTTCTGCCGGAGGCAAGCGCCTGGAGCCTCGGCGGCGGACCCGGTTTCGAGAAGTTCGCCAGTCCCTATGCCGCGATCAGGCTGGCCGGCGGATCCAGCAGCACGGCCTGGCTCGTCCAGGTGACCGCGGCCGCAATCGCGATCGCCGTCCTGATCCTGGTGCTGCGAAAACGTCCCGGCGGCGCCGCCGAGATCGCGCTGATGGTGGCGATGACCGGCCTGTGCGTACCATCGCTCGGCAACTATGAGGTCGTGATCCTGGCGATCCCGGGCGCGTGGCTGATCGCGCAGGCGCTTGCGCAGGGTTGGTTGCCCTATGAACGCATCGCCGTCGCGGCGCTTTATTTGACGCCATTCGCCATGGTGCCTGCGGGCGCCAACGGCCTGCAACTGGCACCGATCGCCGCTGCGGCAGTTGCCGTCCTTGTCGTGCGCCGCATCAGGCATCTGCCACTCCCGGATGCTCCGGCCGAAATCGCCAATCACTGATTTGCCCGACGTGGCAAGTCCCTTTGCGAAGACGCGAGGCGGACGGCGAAATCGTGCAGCCTGACGCCCTAAGCGAAGGTATGACCCACAAACGACGACCCATATTGGGTGTCGTCCCTGCGAAAGCACTAGGTGGTGTGGACACTAGCGCATCCATAGAACAATGGCAGCGAGAGTGACGACGGCCCGGTAATTCCGGGCCGTTT